>JAVHRR010000030.1:0-11243 GCA_036171775.1 Minisyncoccota bacterium | reverse complement strand
TATTAAACAAAAAGAAATTCAAATGAATGCGGCTGTGAAGATGTTGGATTTCGAGTCGGCAGCGTTATTGCGGGATGAAATAGCAATAATTGCAAAAAAAATAGAGCAAAAAGAAAAACCAAAAGACGCAAAACTCGTAAAATCAAAAAGGTAATTTTTGTGTTGTTCTTGAAGACAAAGTGGCCGACCTTTTTTGTTTTAAAATATTTTGGTGCTATAATTAGCAAGATATGTTGATAGATATTTTTGTTAAAGTCATAATCGGGCTATGTGGACTGGCTAACCTTTTGCTTGCTTTTTATGTTTATCGAAAAAACACAAAGGACAGAGTTAACATAAACTTTTTCTATTTTGGAGCTACTACAGCATTGTGGTGTTTTACAAACTTAGCATCAATGATGTTAAGGGATTTGTTCTGGCTTAGAGCAACTTATTCAGTGTCTTGTATACTAGCATTGACGGGTGTTTTCTTTACATATGCCCTGGCAAATAAAGAAATGAAGAAATGGCTGGCAGTTTCTTTGTCAGCAATCTCCATAGCCTTTTTTATTGCCATTCTTTTTACTCCATTATTAATAGAGAGTATTACTTCATTTACAGATTTTGGTTTTGAGACTGTTACTGGTCCACTCATTCATTTTTGGGAATTTTACTTTTTTGCAATGGTTGTAGTAATTGTTTATGTTCCACTTAGGGCTTTGAAAAAAAGTGGACGAACAAAGAAAAAGACAAATCTTATATTTTCTTACTGGAGAAACAATCTTTGCCGTTTGGGGGATATTTGTAACAATAATTCTTCCGCTTTTAGGTATTAATAATTTTATCAATCTTGATTCTCCATCCACAATATTTTTGATTGGCTTTACTAGCTATTCAATTATTAAATATCATCTAATGGGAATAAGCTCTTTGTTCTTCCAAGCACTTGTATACTCTCTTGTTATTATTGTTATTATAGCTTCACTTTTGGCACTAATGTTCGGAGGTTCGTATCTATTTGCGCATGCTATGATCTGGCCTCTTTATGCAATTGTCGTTTTTGTGGCTATCGTATTGTTCTTTATAGGTAGATTATTTTTTGTCGAAAAAAGAGATTTGGAGCAAGCAAAGATTAATTTGACGAAGTTGCTTCAGTTGTCAGAGAAGAATCGTTTAGAAGCAATAACAGAGAAAGATAAAACTATTACAGTTATCAATACACTTACTGATGGTCTTATTATTATTAATGAAAGAAACGAAATCACTTCAATCAACCCTGAAGCAGAAAAAATATTTGAATTGGATGCAAATAAATTATTTAATAAACCACTTCAGTTTTTGGTAAATTTCCCTAAGGCGGTACCTGTAGCTTTTGTTTTAAATTCAGGACTATCTAATATTTTAAGAAGAGAAATCCAATTATCAAAAGATTTTGTTATCGAAATGTCAGTTGCTCCTTTTAATCTTGGTAAAAATAAAGTTGGACATTTGGTATCGCTCCATGATGTAAGCAGAGAAAAAATGGTTGAAAAAATGAAAACAGAATTCGTTTCTCTCGCTGCTCACCAACTTAGAACGCCACTCACCGTAGTAAACTGGTCAATGACAGCACTGTTAAAAGGTGACTTTGGCAAGCTCAGCGACAAACAATCAGAAGTTATTGACGATACGCTTCACAACAACGACAGATTGATTACCCTTGTTAATAATCTTTTAAATACTACTCGTATTGAGGAAGGAAAATATTTGTATGAGACAAAAATGGCGGACATGAGAGAGATTGTTAATTTTGTGATTGGAGGTTACGGATCAGATACTGAAAAAAAGAAAATCAAGATCGAATTTAAATCACCAGAAAGTTTTCCTTCAACAATGGTTGATATAGATAAGATGAAAATCGCAGTTCAAAATATCGTAGACAACGCTGTCAAATATTCTAATGAAGGTGGCAAGGTAATAATCTCTTTGACGAGTGACGAGAAAAATATAACATTTAAACTCCAAGATTTTGGAATGGGCATCCCAAAAACTCAGCAAGTAAATATTTTTAAAAAATTCTTTAGGGGTGACAATGCGGCAAAAATGGATACTGCTGGCTCCGGACTGGGCTTGTTTATGACTCAAAATATTATTAACGCTCATGGTGGAAAGATATGGTTTGAATCTGAGGAAGGAAGCGGATCAAGTTTTTATTTTAGTATACCAATATTAGTAAGTTAATTTGAAATACTAAGGTGTAGACTTAAAATCACGATGCTGATATTATTATAGTAAGTTAAATAGTTTGATATAAAAAATGGCTACACTAGAACAAAAAAGAATATTATTAGTTGAAGATGATAATTTTTTAAGCAAATTATTATCAAAAAAACTTATAGACAATCAAGCCGCAGTTACTCGTGCTGCTGATGGAGAAGAGGCTATAGATATATTAAAAGCAAATCCAAGATTTGATATGATACTTCTAGACCTAACAATGCCGAAAATGGGTGGTTTTGAAGTTATGGAAGTAATAAACGCAGACGTGAAGTTGAAAGGTACTCCTATAATAATTCTTTCGAATTTGGGTGAGAAAAATGATATTGAAAGAGGTGTATCTCTTGGGGCAAAGAAGTTTTTAGTAAAAGCGATACTTTCTCTTGATGAGATTGTAGATACTGTGTCTGAAATTATAAAATAGCTAAACCAAAAACCGCTTACTGCGGTTTTTTTCTATTTTTAATATTAATTTGCCAAACCCCAAAACAAAGAGTAATATGCTCTATATATACCCCTATGGAGCAACCCGGGGGTCATTTAAATTATATAAATATGAGTAACAACCCCGCAAAGAATTTTAAAAAAAACGGGTAAATGTTCAATGTTTATCTAATATAATCAAAAAATATCATGTCAAAATCAAAACAAAGTGAAAATTCACACGGGGCAAGTATAGCTAAATTTGACGAAAAAGCAGGTAAAATCATAGTAAAAGGGGCAAGAACTCACAACTTGAAGAATATTACCGTTGAGATGCCACGAAACAAAATGATTGCCATTACAGGGATTTCCGGCTCAGGGAAGTCGTCTTTTGCTTTTGACACTATTTTTGCTGAGGGGCAAAGAAGATACATCGAGTCTCTCTCTTCTTATGCAAGACAATTTTTACATCAAATGCAAAAGCCGGATGTAGATGAGATAAGTGGACTTTCTCCAGCTATAGCTATCGATCAAAAATCTCGTTCAAACAATCCTCGCTCAACCGTGGCGACTATCACTGAGATATATGATTATTTAAGAATTCTATTTGCAAGAATTGGTAAACCGCACTGTCTTACTTGTGGTAGAGAGATTAAAAAACTTTCAAAAGAAGAAATACTGGAAACAATAATTCATACAGTAACTCACATAAAAACATCACAAAAATCCAAAGATATTTTGGGAGTTGAAGTGAGCTCTGACAAGATTAAAATTTTTGCACCAGTTGTTGTTGGAAGAAAGGGAGAATATTATCAATTACTTTATGATCTTTTAGAAAAAGGATATGAACAAGTAAAAATCGATGGGGAATTAAAAAAACTGAGAAATCAAATAATTCTTTCTAAACACAAAAAACATGATATTGACGTGCTTGTCGATGAGTTTTATATAAGTGAATTTAAAGAAAAAAAATCTGGCATTAAAGAGAGACTTTCTGATGCAGTAGAAAAATCTATCGAAGAATCTAAGGGGTTGGTAAAAATTGAAACACCAGAAGAGACAAAAATGATCTCAGTAAAGTTTATGTGTCCATATGACGGATATTCATATCCGGAAATAGAGCCAAGACTTTTTTCATTTAACTCGCCTTATGGTGCTTGTGAAGCTTGTCATGGACTTGGAACAAAAGATTTCTTCTCAGATGAATCTTGCGATGTTTGTCATGGAGCAAGACTAAGGGAGGAGGCTCTTCACGTGCTTATTGGAGGAATAAATATTGTTCAATATACAGCCAAGACTATTACAAATTCAAAAAAGTTTTTTGAGGAATTAAAACTTACAGAAAGCGAGATTGAAATTTCTAAAGTTATTTTGAAAGAAATTGATTCTCGTTTACAATTTATGACAAATGTTGGAATCGAATATCTATCTTTAGATAGACGAGCAAACACTCTTTCTGGAGGAGAGGCACAAAGAATCAGACTGGCTTCACAGCTAGGCTCAGGGCTTGTGGGCGCTCTATATGTACTTGATGAACCAACAATAGGACTTCACCAAAGAGATAACGATAAACTCATACAGACACTTATACATCTTAGAGATTTAGGAAATACTATTCTAGTCGTGGAACATGATGAAGACACTATGTATTCTTCAGACTATATTGTGGATATTGGTCCTGGTGCTGGAGTGCACGGAGGTGAAGTCGTAGTGTCGGGATATCTTGATGAACTTTTGACTGCAAAGAAAAATGAATCCGGTTCTCTTACTTTGGATTATCTTCGTGGAGATGCAAAAATTGATATTCCTAAAAAAAGAAGAGATCAAGATAAAGGAAAGCTAAAAATAAAAGGTGGAAAAATATTCAATATTAAAAATATGAATATTGATGTTCCGCTAGGAAAGTTGGTGACCATTACAGGAGTTTCTGGTTCCGGTAAATCGTCTTTTGTTTATGAAATTTTATATAAAAACTTACAAGCAAGACTAGAAAGAAAACTTCGTTCAAACGAAACTCATCATTGTGAATCTTTTGCTGGTTCAGAATACGTTTCAAGAACTGTAATGATAGATCAATCTCCAATAGGAAGAACACCTCGTTCAAACCCCGCTACATATACAGGATCTTGGACATTTATTCGTGATATGTTTGCGCTTACAACAATGGCAAAAGAGAGAGGTTGGCAGGCTAATAGATTTTCTTTCAACGTAAAAGGTGGAAGATGTGAAAATTGTCAGGGAAATGGATCGATTGAAGTAGAAATGCATTTCTTACCAACTATTTATGTGCCATGTGATGTTTGTAATGGAAAAAGATTTACAAAGGAAACTTTAGAAGTTAAATATAAAGGAAAAAATATTCATCAAATTCTTGAAATGACGGTAGAAGAAGCAGCAACATTTTTCGTAGATTTGCCCGCCGTTTATGACAGGATAAAATGTTTGAGTGATGTGGGACTTGGATATTTAAAATTGGGACAATCTGCAACCACACTTTCAGGTGGAGAGGCACAAAGAGTAAAAATAGCATCAGAGCTTTATAGACCAGGAATGTATAAGACTATTTATTTCTTGGATGAGCCGACAATAGGACTTCATTATGAAGATGTAAAAAAGCTTATTGAAATTTTGCAAAAACTTGTTGATGTAGGAAATACTGTTATTGTCATTGAACACAATATGGATTTGATAAAAAGCTCAGATTATATAATAGACATTGGACCAGAAGGTGGTGATAAGGGGGGAGATATTGTGGCTAAAGGTACACCTGAAGATATCGCGATGAACGAGAAATCACACACGGGAAAGTATTTGAAAAAAGTTTTGAAAAAATAATGTCATTGCGAACATAGTGAAGCAAACCAGATTAATTAAATTGAACCTGGATTGCCACGTCACATATAATTTTCTACTGAAAATTTATGCCGACCCCGACTCCTTCACCTTCGTTCAGTCCGTCTTTGAAAAGCTGCATGTGTTCGCTTTTCAACGCCCCGCTTCTCGCAAAGACACAAAAACAAATATGGATTATTCTCAATACAAAAAAATAAACCTTCCAAGCGAGCCTGGAGTATATTTGTTCAAAAAGAACAAGGGTATTTTGTATATCGGAAAAGCAACATCATTAAAAGATAGAGTGAGAAGTTACTTCGCGAGCGACTTGATAGCTACACGAGGACCATTTATTGTGGATATGGTGTATCAAGCAGATACTGTCGATTTTATTAAAACTGATTCTGTACTTGAGGCATTAATTCTAGAATCAAATTTAATTAAAAAACACCAACCTAGATATAACACAAAAGAAAAAGATGACAGAAGTTATAACTATGTAGTTATTACAAAAGAAGCTTTTCCTAGAGTTTTAACTATTCGTGGAAGAGAATTGGCAGGCGGGAAAACGTCGAACCTTGAGAATTCAAAAAGGTTCGACCTTGAGGAGCCAGCATATCAATCTAAATTTGGTCCTTTTACGAATGGTACACAGCTCAAAGAAGCATTAAGGATTATTAGAAAAATATTTCCATTTTTAGATAAATATTCCAGTAAAAACACGGGTTACAAATTTTATAAAGAAATCGGCCTAGCTCCAGAAACGGAGACAGATGAATCTAAAAAAGATTATGCAAAAAATATTAGGAATATAAAACTATTTTTTGAAGGTAAAAAATCAAGTATCTTAAAGAACCTTGAAAAGGAAATGAAGTCTTTATCAAAGGGCCAACAGTTTGAAAAGGCGGACAGAATCAAGAGAACGATTTTTGCATTAAATCATATTCAAGATGTTTCTCTTATAAAAGAGGAAAATTTTTCTGGGAAAAGGTCGAACCTTGGGAATTCAGAAAGGTTCGACCTTGAGGAAAAAAAGGTTTTTCGTATCGAGGCTTATGACGTCGCACATTTGAGCGGATCAAATACTGTGGGCGTTATGGTAGTTGTAGATGGTTCGACTTCCTCGACAGCGCTCGGAACAGGAATCTCACCACATGAAATGGCTGTGAATAAAGCTGAATATAGGAAATTTAAGATAAATGGGAATGGACAAAATGGTTCGACGACGCTCACCATAAATGATGTAGCAGGTCTTGGGGAAATATTGAGAAGAAGGTTTAATCATCCTGAATGGAAATTCCCAGATATTATTGTCGTGGATGGATCTACAGCTCAGAAAAATATTGCTGAAAAAGTGTTAAATGAAATAAACATAAATTCTATTATTGTAGCTGTTACAAAAGACGAAAGACATAGACCAAAAATGATTACAGGCAGGGAAGACGTAGTCCATAAATACGAAAGTGAAATATTACTCGCAAATAGTGAGGCTCACAGATTTGCTATCAAATATCATCGAGAATTAGGGAGAAAGATATTTAAACTTTAAAGTTTTGCAGAACCAATTCAGAGAGAATAATGTGGTTTTATCATTCTCTCATTCGCACGAATGAGGGGTACGTGATAAAATTGTATTGGTATGTAGAATATAAAATTTAGTATAATAAATAAAATATAATGATATGAAAGATAAAGAATTAGAAAAAACATTAAAAGCATTGGCCAATGGACGCAGACTAATGATCTTGCGCGTATTAAAAAACGAAATGGAATTGATGGTGGGTGATATTGCTGAAAAAATTAAACTTTCGTTTAAATCAACCTCGAGACACCTTAGTGTTATGTCGTCTTCAAATATTTTAGAAAAGGAACAAAGAAGTTCTAACGTGTATTATAAAATTTCTACAAACCTTAGTGAGTCAGCACGTAGAATAATTTCATTATTGTAGACTTAAGTTAAATGACGGATAGTTTCTCGGGTGTAATCGGCACATTCGTGAGAATGGGAGAATGATAAAATATGTGCATTTATTAATTATTAATCGGGTGGTATAATTATTTCATATGCAAAGAATTAAAGTAGCAGTATTGAGAGGTGGACCAGGAGCAGAAAGCGATGTTTCTATGAAGACTGGAAAAAATGTTTTGGAAAACCTTCCAGACAAATATATTCCTATGGATGTATTTATTGCAAAGGATAAATCTTGGTTTCTTGATGGCGTGGCTATTGCTCCGGAAAAAGTTTTCAAAAACTGTGATGTTGTATTTAATGCTATGCACGGCGAATATGGCGAAGACGGAAAGATACAACAGCTTATGGATCATTTTGGCGTTAAATATACTGGCTCGAAAGCGTTGGCGTCTGCTCTTGGTATGAACAAAGTTTTGGCTAAAGAAATTTTCGTCAAAGCCGGTTTAAAAACACCCATATATAAAGTAATTAAAAAGGGTGATAATCTGGATGGTATAGACCATACTATTTTTAAAACTTTCCCTATACCGGCCATAGTAAAGCCTGGAGGCAGCGGATCATCGATGGGAGTGTCTTTAGTAAAAGTATTGAAGGATATTTTACCCGCGATTGAAAAAGCTCTTAAGTATTCTGACGTTGTTATCGTTGAAGAATTTATAAATGGAAAAGAAGCTACTTGCGGTGTTGTAGAAAATTTTAGGAATGAGCCACTTTACTCTCTTTTGCCAGTAGAAATTACAAAACCAAAAGAATTTGAGTTTTTTGGATATGAGGCAAAATATTCTGGATGTTCGAGTGAGGTTTGTCCTGGTAACTTTTCCGAAAAAGAAAAAAAGACTATACAAGATATGGCGGTGGAAGCTCATAGAGTTCTTGGACTTCGCCACTATTCACGATCAGATTTTATTGTAAATCCAAAAAGGGGAGTGTATATTCTTGAAGTGAACACATTGCCAGGTCTAACAAAAGAATCATTATTGCCAAAATCCCTGGAGGCTGTAGGATGTTCACTTCCGCACTTTCTTGATCATATTATTGCTCTAGCCCTGGAACAATAAAAACCACAAAAATGTTGTTTTTATTTATGATAATTCTCTAATTGTGGACCCGAGCGGACTCGAACCGCTTACCCTCTCATTGCAAATGAGATGCTCTACCAGATGAGCTACGGGCCCAGTGGGTTATAGATTAACATAAACAAATTACTTTTCCAAGTGGTAATAAGGACCGTTCTTGTTTGGTGCAAACCATTTACAAAACATTAATTACCAAATTTTTGTGTTTAAAGACTAACAATCCTTAGGTGGAACCGCACGCATTCCCTGAAATGTTTTTACACTAAAATATAGTGCAAAGAAGAAAATAATTGTAAGTATTTGGTCCGTGAGAAAAATGCCACCAAGTGGAGCTTTTACAAACAAAATCGCATGATTTTCAAAAAAGATAACTGCAAAAAGCGAAATAGCTATATCGACAATTACGATGAAGTGTCCTTTTGGATTTGTAAGTCCGGCCGTTATTGATAGGAAAGCAACACCAAGTATCACAAGCAGCGGGCTTTGTGGTAAATACGAACGAAGAAATGGGTATGTGAGAAACATAACTATACCCCCAGCGATAAATAGATTACGAACTATATTTCCATAGTAATTATTTGAATTCATATTCGCACTGTATCACACAAACAAAGTTAATCCTAAGAACAAATATTTGTTAGAGCTCTAGGTGTTTACTTTAATAAACTGTGGAAAACTATTAGCTTTGTAAAACTGGTATGATATAATAATTGTAGTTACTCATGGTATTTATTCCAACGTTTGTAAATGGGTCGACCGCATTATTTAAAAAAATAAAATAAATAATTACAAACAAGAATTAGCACATACGACAGATTACAATTTGATTTTAGAAGCTCTTGAAGCTCAGACCTATTTTGTCTGGGTTTTTTTTATAAAAAAATAATTTAATAATTAATTAATAATAATGAACAATATAACAACAAAAGTTTTGAGCACCATTATGTTTTTAAGTTTCGTAGCACCAGTTTCAATATTTGCTGCTGGTCCAGCCACAGTCAACCTTCTATCAGCGGGTGACTATGCTATATTGGCAAAAACAGGAATTTCAACCACCGGAACAACTCTAGTTACTGGTAATATTGGAGTAAGCCCTGCCGCAGCCACATACATTACCGGTTTTGACTTAATTCTTCCTTATGCAAGTGCGTATTCAACATCAGCTTTAGTAGTTGGAAAAGTATATTCACCAGATTATGCAAATCCAACTCCATCTAATATATCAACAGCTGTTAGCAACATGGAAGCTGCTTACACAGACGCTGCTGGAAGAACAAATCCTACAGCTACAGAACTAGGTGCCGGAAACATTGGAGGTTTGACTCTTGCTCCAGGATTATATAAATGGGGAACAGGCGTAATTATTCCATCAGATGTTACACTTTCAGGTACAGCAAATGACATTTGGATATTTCAAATCGCAGGAAATCTTGATATCAGTTCAGCAAAGAAAATTGTTCTTGCAGGTGGTGCTAAAGCTAGCAATATCTTTTGGGTAGTCGCTGGTCAGACAACGATAGGTACATCAGCAGTTTTTAACGGAAACATTTTAGATCAAACAGCCATAGTTTTAAATACAGGTGCTACATTAAATGGTAGGGCCCTAGCTCAAACAGCTGTTACTCTAGATGCAAACTCAGTTAATTTTCCTGAAAGTATTGTTACAACAGCAGTCCCAGCTACTCCAGCAGTGCCAACTGTAACACCAGCAGTTCCAGCCACCCCAACAGTTACTTCATCTGGTGGATCAGGCAGTTCAGGCAGTTATAATAATCCAGTATATTCTTCTTCAGTACAGGCATTAACTCTTGAACAACAAAAACAATACAATCAGCTTATTGCAGTCGGTGTAAATTCAACAGCCGCTTTAAATGCTGTAAGTAAAATATTAAACCAAAATTCAGTATCAGCACCATCTGCAGCCATGTCTGCTTTTGGTCAACTAATGAAAATGATAAATGTAAATATCAAACAAGGTAATAAGAGTGAAAATGTAAAAACTCTTCAACAGTTTTTGATTTCACAAGATAAAGGTCCAGCAGCAAAGGCTTTGTCTAAGGCCGGTGCAACTTCATACTTTGGTGGTATGACTCGTGCTGCATTAGCAGAATTTCAATCGAAAGTAGGTATTAGTCCCGCTCTTGGAAATTTTGGTGCGATAACAAGAGCATATATAAGTTCTAATTATTAATAATTAATAACAAATAAAATATGAAAAATTTTAGTAAAGGTTCAATATTAACAATAATCGCATCTCTCGTGTTTGGTTTTATGGGACCCATTTCTGCTTTTGCAGTTAGCCCATTACCAGTAAACCTTGGTGATGCAGTTGGTTTTTCTCTTTTATCCGAAGCTGGTATAACAAACGTTCCAACATCAATTATTACTGGAAACGTCGGAACTACACCCATGGCTGGTTCTAGTATCGGTTTAACCTGCGCACAAGTAACGGGTACGATATACTCTGTTGATGCTACTGGACCTCTTCCATGCAGAATTACAAACCCATCTTTTTTAACAACAGCTAGAGGTGCTATGGAAGCTGCGTATACTGATGCCTATGGTAGAGTTTCACCAGCACCAGTTACAGAATTGGACAGCGGACTTTTAAGCTCTACAACTCCAGTTTTTGCAGCAGGAATATATAAATGGAGCACAGATGTTTCAATCGTAGACACAATTACTTTATCTGGAAGCGCAGCTGA
>JAVHRR010000029.1:2530-11582 GCA_036171775.1 Minisyncoccota bacterium | reverse complement strand
ATATTCAATCTACTAAGCAATAAAATTATTATACTTAAATTAAAAATCACCAGGAAAAACCTAGTGATTTTTTATTTGTGCGGGCGCCGGGAATCGAACCCGGACCCAATCCTTGGCAAGGACTAGTTCTACCATTAAACCACGCCCGCATTTGGCTACAAGACATTATACACAAAAAAACAAAAAAGAAAATAATAAATTGTGTATTTTGAATTTCAGTGTTTATAGAGTATTATGTCAAAGCTCATGCACCTGTAGTGAAATGGATATCACAAGAGTCTTCGAAACTTTTATTGTAGGTTCGATTCCTACCAGGTGCACAATTTTATAAGAAACAAGACTTTTTGAATAAATTTTGTTAAAATTATCTAAATGAACCCCGTAAAGAATTTTACAGAAATTGATCATGTTACAATTAAGGGTGAAATTAAATAAATATTTATGACGATAAAACCTAAATCAAGCGAAAATTCACACGGGGCAAGAAAAACTACAGAAGAATACGGTCCAATACCAAAAGAAGTCTTGGAGGTCTCACAAAAACTAAAAGAAGCCGGATACGAAGCCTTTTTAATAGGAGGTTGTGTTCGTGATATTTTAATAAAGAGAAAACCAAAGGATTGGGATATTACAACAAATGCTAGGCCGGAAGAAATAATAAAAATATTTCCAGATACATTTTATGAAAATGTTTACGGAACAGTTGGTGTGGTAAATGAAACGGTTGAAGATGAAACATTAAAAGTCATTGAAGTGACACCATATAGACTCGAAGCTGAATATTCTGACAATAGAAGACCAGACAGCGTTACATTTAGCGACAAGCTTGAGGACGATTTGAAAAGGAGAGACTTTACTATTAACGCAATAGCTTTAAATATTGAAAAAGAGGGAAGCAAGGAAGATTTTTATAAAGGACAAATAGTTGATCTTTTTAATGGTCAAGAGGATTTAAAAAATAAATTACTTAGAACAGTTGGCAATCCTCACGAAAGATTTCAAGAAGATGGACTTAGAATACTGAGAGCTGTCAGAATAGGGAACTATGTCGGATTTGAAATTGACAGTGAGACAGAAAAAGCACTTGCAGAAGAATCAGGTTTGCTTAAAAATATCGCAAAAGAAAGAATTCGTGATGAATTTACTAAAATAATTATGTCGCCAGAGCCAGTGCACGGAATAAAATCATGTTTAAAATTTGGTTTGCTTAAATATATTATTCCCGATCTTGAAAAAATGATTGGTGTACATCAAGGAGGAGCACATATATATGATGTTTGGGAACATTCTATGAGAGCTTTACAGCACGCAGCAGACAAAAACTTTTCTTTAGAAGTAAGGCTAGCGGCACTTTTGCACGATATTGGAAAACCAAAATCAAAGAGAGACCCGCCCGACCGAATGAAGGATTCGGCCATTCGGGCAGGAGGTGAAAATAAGCCAACTTTTTATGGGCATGAAGTTATTGGTGCGAGAATGACTGAGAAGATTTTACAAGATTTGAAATTCCCAACAAAAGTCATAGAAAAAGTAACCAAGTATGTAAGAACACACATGTTTTTTGCCGATACAGAGCTTATAAGCTTATCTGCAGTAAGAAGAATTGTTGCAAAAGTAGGGAAGGATAACGTTTGGGATCTTATGGATTTGCGTGCTTGTGACAGGATAGGAATGGGTAGACCAAAAGAAGATCCATACAGACTTAGAAAGTACCATGCGATGATAGATGAGGCTACAAGGGCTCCTATTTCTGTAGGGATGCTTAATATTGATGGAAAAAAGATTATGGATGTTACGAAAGAAATTCCTGGACCAAAAATAGGTTTTGTTCTGCACGCTTTACTTGAAGAAGTGCTTGATGATCCAAAATTAAACACGACAGAATATTTAAACGAAAGAGCAATAAAATTAATAAAACTTTCTGAAAAAGAATTGAGAGCTCTCGGCGAAGAAGGGAAGAAAAAAAAGGAAGAAGAAAATGAGGAGGAGGTGAAAGAGATCAGAAAGAGCCACAAAGTAAAATAAAAAGTTAAAAACCGCTGGGAGAGGTTTTTAACTTTTTATTTATATATAGGAATATAGCTTCGCAAAAAATCACTTTTATGTTATCATCTTTTCATAAATATCGGAGTGTAGTGTAACGGTAGCATTCGTGCTTTGGGAGCATGCGATCCGGGTTCGAATCCCGGCACTCCGACAAACAAGAAAAAACAGCTTTTAGGGCTGTTTTTTCTTGTTTGTCGGAGTGAATAAGCAAGATTACTTGCTTATGTTCGGGATTCGAAGACCTTGAGTATATCGCACGGAACATAGCGAGTACGATACGAAAGGTGTACAGCTCCTGTAAGGTTGAAATTGGGGTAGGGACCCAAATGAAAGACCTTGAGTATTTTGTAATCAAAAAGCGAAAGGTATACCGTTTCTGTAAGAAAGGAAATTCCCGGCAATTTTGCTTGTTTGTTGGAATCGAATAGCATAACCATGTATAATATCTTTATGTCCACAGATAAAAAAACAATTGATTGGTATAACAATAATGCAAAGGAGTACACTGCACATGTGAGAAATTCTAATGGCTCCGTTTATCACAAATATTATGAGAAACCCGCAATGTATTCTTTGATTCCAAATATTAAAAATAAAGAGGTAATTAGTCTAGGGTGTGGAAGTGGAGAAGACAGTTTTCATTTAAAAAGCTTGGCGGCGAAGGTATCTGTAGGTATAGATATTTCTTCTGAACTCATAAAAATAGCCACTAGTAGCTATCCGGAATGTGATTTCAAAGTTATGGATATGGAAAACCTAAACTTTCCTGATTCTAGTTTTGATTTTGTGTACTCCAGCCTAGCTATTCATTACATAGAAGATTGGAAAAAAGTTTTGAAAGAAGTATACAGAATACTTAAACCAAACTCTTTTTTTATATTTTCCTGCAATCATCCAACCAGGTATTCAATGAAAAATTTTAAAGACGAATTAAATTATGGTGCTAAGTTTGAATTACTTAAAAATAAAAAAACAGGAGAATACACAATAACAGGCGATTATCTTTCTAGGAACATGGTTTTTGATATTCTTGGAAAAGATAGTGTAAATACCTGGTCTAAATCTTTTGGTGAAATCTCCGAAGACATTTCTTCATCGGGATTTTTAATTGAGAGTATCGTGGAACCAAAACCCCTTAAAGAATTAGAAGCTATATCTCCAGAGAAATATAAAAAGCTAAATAAAATACCAGAATTTGTTATATTTCGTTTATTTAAATCTAATTAGAATCAGTAAGTCATCTTTCTATTCTTTCACTTATAAACCTCGAGGTTTATCAATATATAAGATGAACAATGACTTTTTAGTTCTACTTTGTTATGATTTCTATATGAAAATTATCTCGCTTAACATCTGGAATGGGCGATTGCCAACTAAATTGAGATCATTTTTTAATGAGCGCACAGATAAAGTGGATGTATTATGTTTTCAAGAAGTTTTTTCTGCTCATAATATTTCTAAGGATAATAATTTTGTTGATACACCAGAAAAACTTCAGAATCTACTCGGAAAAGAATATTCATATATTACAGACAATAATGGTTTAATGATTTGTTATAAAAACCAATACGTGGTAAAAGACCAAGGTATAACTGAAGTTTTTCGAATGGGGGATTTTAGAAAAAATCTACTTTGGGCGATACTTTCAATAGAGGGAAAAGATTTTTTCATTGGAACAATTCATGGTATTTGGGCAAATGAGGGGCGCGGAGATACTCCTGAACGCATTAAACAATCCCAAGTAATTAAAGAAATATTTGATAAACATCAAACAAATAAAATATTGTGCGGTGATTTTAATCTTCTACCAAGCACTCAAAGTATCGCAATTCTCGAAGAGGATATGATTAATCTTGTTAAGAAATATAATATAGTTACAACTCGAACACCTATGAAGAAAAGGACAAATTTAGATAAAGATGCAGAAGCTTTCGCTGATTACATATTTATTTCACAAGACATTGAAGTTAAAGATTTCAAAGTTCTTACAGAAATAGTTTCCGATCATTATCCACTTATGCTGCAAATTAAATAGTGCATTTGAGTGTAGGGGAATATAAATACCCACCATTTAATCTATTGAGCACAGTTTTAACGTTTTCTGTATCGTTACCAACGAGTTCAGGAAACATTCCCAATAGGCACCCAAGTGAGAATTTTCTTAATATACTCATATTTAACAATGACTTTTTGGTTTTACTTTGGTATGATTTTTAATATGAATGAACAAAACAAAAGAGTGACAGCACATATTATTCCATATATTTTCAAAAGAGGTAGTTTCTTCTTTTTTTTACAAAAACGTTCAAATGATGCAGAGCGTAATCCGGGAGGGTTTACTATTTTTGGTGGTGGGATTGAAAAGGATGAAACCCCAGAAGAGGCTATGTTGAGGGAAAGCAAAGAAGAACTCAGTTTCAGTCCCAATAATTATTTTTATGTTGGAGAGTATAATGATAATTATAGTATCTCGCACTATTATGCAGTTGAAGTTCAGGACAACTTTGAATCAAATATAAAAATTGGTGAAGGGGATTACGGTAAGTTTTTTTCTGATGAGGAGATTAAAAATGAAGATAAAATTGGTGAGAATAATAAAAAGATTTTGTCTGACGCGATCAAACATATTAGGAATAATAAATAGTGAATCACGAGGTAGGGTAAAATACTGGAATGTAAATACTACATCATTTAATCTCTCAAACACAGTTTTAATGCGTTCTACTTTGTTTCTAAATGACATTCCAAATATTCTTGAAAACTTCTCTCATATTATGACTCAAAACAGCATCTTTTATTTCAACTAGATAATACGGTTTTTGATTAGTAACGATCATAATCAAATATTCACCAACAACCCATGTAGTTGCTGTAAAATTTGACGATTTATCCCAAAATTTTATCTCTCTTCCAGAATATTTATGCTCAATTGATTTTTCTATATTTGATTTATTTGTTAGTAGTTTAACATGCCCATCAGGACTTATTTCTTCCCAAACATAATCAATCCAACTACCAAATCTTTCGACAAATGTATTATCTTGAAATCCCCACCATATTCCGTCAACGCTTTTCACACTTTCGTTCCATGCTGGTGCTTGTTTGTATAAATAATCCTCCAAATTATCTTGATCTATAAATTTAATTTTTGGAACAGAATATTTTGCTCCCGAAACAATAGGGGAGAGTTCATTTATCGCTATTTTAATTAAATTTTCTTTTTGTTTTAGCTCTTGTTTTTCTTTATCAAGAATATCATGTAAATCACTTAAAGGTTTGGCCAACAAATATGATGTTTTTTGACTAAGATCTTCTGTTATTACGCCTTTTCTGATTAAATTCTTAGCAACACTATATACGGTTGGTCTACTGATTCCAGTTACTTTTGCTATGATTGATGGAACAACTTTTCCATACTTAAGAACTGTTAAATAAACCTCTATCTCCTTATCATTAAAGTTTAATAATTTAAGTGTTTCGTTTGTCATAATTGTTAGTATTATAGCATGTTGTTGATTAGTAATCAACACTATTCTGTGCCTAAAGGTAAGGATAATCATAGGTTATTTTATATTTCGTTGATTACTTGTTGACAATATCCACTACTGATGTTAATCTAAGTAGGTAATCATCTAAACGACGGTGGTTTGGTGCGGTGATCAGATGTGGTCATTGCGGACTGAGCTGAGGTCCTTTGCCTTGATAAGAACCACCCGCCAAAGTTGATTACAATTTTGGCCAGAAATTAAGGATTGTTATAGAACAAAAACCTTATTTTCCCAACGATAAAAGAAGGAGGAAATGTTTGGGATGCGAAATGATTGGGTTAACGCCCCAGCTTAAAACATCTGCGTCTTATGACCCTTTAAATAACTGATCCTTATTTAAATTCTAAGAGTGGATTGAGAGTCCAAGTCCCTATAGAAAACCAGCGTTCAATAGAGTTTCGGGAATCTCTTTAAAATTCCCTCTGTCTCGAAGTGTAGCTTCGACTGATGAGTCCAAAAGGACGAAACAGAAATGTTCTTTGATTTAATCTTCATAAATCCTGATTTGAAAAAACAGGTGGAAGAAAAGGAGAAAAGCTGGACTGAGAGGGTTTGCACCCCTATCAACACGCGCTGTTGATCATGGTCCTAAAAACAGTGAGGGCGCCGGCGACACCCCTAATCGCCGGAGGGCTGATTTGCTACCAGCCCTAGTTAATCTAAAAGAGTTCGGGAATCTCTATAAAATTCCCTCTGTATCGAAGTGTGGCTTCGACTGATGAGCTCAAAAGAGCGAAACAGAAAAGTTCTTTGATTTTTTATTCCCTCATAAATCCTGATTTGAAAAAACAGGTGAGGAAGGAGAATAATATGAAAAATAAGAAAGTAACGAATTCACAGATAGTGAAGTTTATGCAGCTCGTCAAGGAAGAGAGAATCGATGGCAATATTCTCGCGACATTTCTGGCGAACCCCGAGGAACTCTCGGTTCATCCCGAAGAATTTCTCAGTCGCGATGTCGATGTCCTGGGGCTTTCTTGCAGAACTCAAAACTGCTTGAAGGTGGCTGGCGTCAGGACAATAAAGGAGTTGGTCGTCTGTGAGAGCGACGATCTTCTCTGTGTTAAGGGCTTCAAGCTGTCTACCCTCGGAGAAATAAAACGCTGTCTTAGGAAATTGGGTCTATCCCTTGGGATGACCAACGTAAGTTAAAAAAAGGGTGTTTGCTTGATGCAAACACCCTTTTTACATAAAGACGACTTTATTGTATAGTTGTATTGATTAGCTTTGATACTTATTAAAAATGTAGTATGGAAAAAATTAATGATTTAAAACTTAATAATATAGCAAACTATGAGGGCAATTGGTCTGAGCTTCTGTTTAATAGAATACAAAACTCCATAATCAAAGGACAATTAGTAGATTTGCTATATCAAGATGAAATTACTAAACCTGATCCATTATCAAAAGAGGAAATTGAACAATATATCGATAAACGCCTTAATGAAGTAATGTCAAAAACACAAATTGATTTTTCAGAGAGCCAGCCGACAAGTAAAGTGATGCGCCCAAACTGGAAAAATCCTTATACTGTAGAAATACTTACAACAAAACAATTAAGTATTACCGAATCACACGAAAAAGGTCATTCATTACGACCTTTTGAAAGTGACTTTTTTATAGAATATTTCTCACCCGCCTTTGATAAGGATAAAGTTATTCTTACCGACGAGGATAACAGAGTCATGAGAGCAGAATTATTAAAAAGAGGAAAAGAGAAATTTAGTGATGAATCTGATGAAAATATAAAAGAAGAGTATCTAAAGTATTTATTTTCTGGACAGGAAGTTGCAGAAAGAATGTCACAATTAAAAAATTATTTTGGTATGGTTGGTTCAGAAAAGTTTACTAAAGATCAATTAGAATATGCTCGTATTCATTATGTACGAGATGTCGGATTTGATAATGGAATGAGTCATTTTTTTGAAGCGATTACTCCAGAAACTGAAGATAAATTCATTGAATTAATCAATAAATCTGGAATATAATCACCCTAGAGGTTCTATCTTGTCATAATTTTTCATAAAGCAAGTATTACTTCTTAGGACCGTCGAGCAAGCAAGTAATTTTTTGTTTGACAAAGCCTTGTTTAAACGAGTAAACTATAAGTAGGTTTATTAATCTAATATAAAAATATGGAACAATTTAACAAAGAAGATGATGTTGTAAAAACAGATAGTGAACCAACAGATGAAGAAATATCCGTGGCTAATACAACGGTCGCAAATATATTAAAAGATAAAATAAATAGGGAGAATAATCCAGAATTTATAGCTGAGATAAAATCTGAGATTGAAAAACTCGAAAGATCCTTAAAAGAAATCGGAGACAGAGAAGAATTGATTATAAGATATAGATATGGTTTGAACGAAGGCAAACAGCAGCTAACTTTAAAAGATATTGCTGAAAAGATCGGTGTTTCTACAGAACGAGTCCGTCAATTAGAAGAAAGAGCACTTTTGAGACTGAACAGAAAAGTTTTTGGGTATAAGCACCGTGACATTAAAGATGTTATTATGTTGCTAAAACAGGCAGAATTATACAAATATAATTAAATAAATTACCCCGTAGCTCTGCGCGGGGTAATTTATTGATTGGCATACAGGATTCAGTATTTTTGCTATAATCAAAAACTATGAACCTCCTAATCTACGGGCAAAAAACAGAAGAAATAGAGGAACTAGCCGAAAAAGCTGGTTTAAAAATCGTATCTAAAAATCCAGAAATCGTAGCCAGCTATGGTGGCGATGGAACTTTTATGAAAGCTGAAAATAAATTTCCAGGAGTTCCCAAATTTGCAATAAGACGAAGTAAAATTTGTAAATTGTGCGAAAGTCTTCCTACAGAGGAAATCTTCAGAAAAATTGCAACTGATGAATATATTATTAAAGATGCGGAAAAACTCGAGGCAAATTTTGGGGAAAAAAGGCTTATCGGATTAAACGAAATAATCGTCCACAATATTGACCCCAGAAGGGCTATACGCTACGAAATATATGTAAACGGGAAGAAGTGCGGGAATGAAATAATAGGTGACGGTGTGGTCATTTCTACCCCTCATGGCTCAACTGGATACTACAGATCCATAACTGACGGCTTTTTTGAGGTTGGAATAGGTGTAGCTTTTAACAATAGTATTGAACAATCAGACCATATGGTGCTAAAAGAGGATTCTGAAATTGTTGTGAAAATAACTCGAGGGAAAGCGATAGTATACGCTGATAATAGTGAGGAAGAAATAATCCTTGATGACGGACATGAAATTGTAGTGAGAAAATCCTCAAAAGGTGCTAGGCTAATAAAGTTCGTGAAATAGAAGGAAAATTAAAGAGAAAAGAGTAAAAAGTAAAAACAATTACGTCGCATTTATAGGACGGTTATGCGACGTGATTTCGCGAAATCAAAAATTCAAAATTAAATCAAATTCATTTTTCAATTTTTAATTATATCTTTACATT
>JAVHRR010000029.1:0-2430 GCA_036171775.1 Minisyncoccota bacterium | reverse complement strand
AAAATTCAAAATTAAATCAAATTCATTTTTCAATTTTTAATTATATCTTTACATTTTTCATTTTAAACTTTACATTTATATCATGGTAAATCAACCGAAAAAATTTCAAAGTAGAAAAGAGGATTTTAATTGTGATAAATGCGGAACAAAAAACATCGGCACAGGCTTTACCAATCATTGCTCTAAGTGCCTTTGGAGTAAACATGTTGATATTAACCCTGGAGACAGAGCTGCTGGTTGCGAAGGAATGATGGAGCCAATCAAAATAGATTTTGAGAAAGGAAAATATATTATAAATCATAAATGTGTGAAGTGTGGTTTTAAGAAGAGAAAAGGGGTAGAGAAGTGCGATGATTTTGATGCAGTAATAGCAATAGTAAAAAAGGGCATCAAATAATTGCCTCAATTTAGTATTTCTGCTAATATTACAGCGTTCATTTAAATGCGGGCCCTGTAGTGAATTTTGACATTAGCTTTTGGCTAGTCTCATATGTAAAACTATTTGACCTGTAAATAAATTGAGCACGATAAGTAAATTTTGATAGAAATTCATTTTGATGTCAAAATCTACTACGGGGCGGGCATAGTTTAATGGTAAAATAGGAGTTTTCCAAACTCTTGTTGGGCGTTCGATTCGCCCTGCCCGCACAAATTCAAAAACCAGTCCCTTCAGACTGGTTTTTGAATTTGTGCGGGCAGAGCAAGCAAACTGCTTTGCTTGCGTGGCGAACCGAACAGCGGAATGATACCCCGCAAGCTTGCGGGGTGAATGAGCTGGTGCCCAGACTTTTCTGAGTGTTGACGAGGAAAAAGTCGAGGGAGATACTCGCCCTGATTTTATGTATTTTCGCGGGCGAATCGAAAGACGGAGCGGGACCCAAGTCAGCAGACTTGGGTGCGAGTCAGGGTCGAAAGTTTTTGAGAGCGACGGCGAACAAAAAACTTGTGACCGAAAGTGTACTCACGATTCGCCCTCGTTTAGTTGAGAGACGGAGGAGATACTCGCCCTGCCCGTTCGTTAATTAAATAATCCCCTGGGAGGGGATTATTTAATACGTATTTATTGAGTCTATTTTCCTCCCGAGGTTCAACCTCGGGAATTTACTATCGTGATTTTTCATTCGCCCCACTTCACATTTATGCTACTATATATTTATGTCAGAATTAAAAATAGAACATACAACTGCATATTTTGAGAATGACTCACAGATAAAAGATGTTTTAGAACAAAACACCGAAATAATCAAATCATTACTTGAAAGAAAAGAAACAAAACTTGGAGAGGGAAACACTGCCAATGTACATTATCTTGGATCGAACAGAAAAATTTGTTTAAAGGTATATAAAAATCCTCAAGAAATACCAACATCAATCTTTTATAATGATTTAAAAAAAGAGATGGATTTTCTTGTTAAATTACAAGACATTAATGATCCTATAAGGGTGCCAAAACCTTATTCAACTCTTGAGTATAAAGGAACAAAATGTCTAGTAATGGAAGCACTAGATGCTTATAGTCTAAGAGACGTCATGGATGGTAAGGCTGATCTACCCGATGATTTTAATATAGATAATTTTTTTGATAATCTAAATACTTTTGTTTACAAAATGCATGAGGAAGGAATCCACCACGGAGATTTACTTGACGGTAATGTTATGTATAATCCAGTTACAAAAAAAATTTATGTAATAGATTTTGGACAATCAATAAAGATATTTGGTGATGAAAACCCTCATATTAGGGAAGGGGCAAGGGGTTTAGTGTGGATTACAAAAGACGAAGACAGACTGACTGAAGTCTACAAATTGCTCAAAGAACATATAACAAAAAATAAAAACAAACATAAACATGGACAATAACAACAAATCAGAGGAATTTTTAATAACATTTTCTCCAGAACTTGAAGTCGCAGTAAATGAACTTCTTGTGAACGCTGAAAACCTTGGTGATGTAGTGGAAATACCTGGAGCAAATGGGCAGTTTTCTCTAGTCAGGATGAATACTGAGAAATTTAAAGAATACGAAACAAATGGCGCACTAATGTTTCCTGTAAAAGGGAACGACGAATTTATAGTTTGTACGAATGTAAAACTATAAATCCAACTTAACCTGGATTGCCACGTCGTTTTGCGACTCGCAAAGACAGGAAAATAACAAAAAATCCCCGAGAGGGGAGTTTTTGTTATGTAAACTTTTTAATCTGTATGCAGTTCGAGAAGCAAACTTTTTTAACGACCAAGCTGTAGTTGTCTACTGCGAGGGAGATAAAAAAGAGAAGCGACGAAGAAATGCGACAGATTTGGAAGGTTACTATTTTACTGCTTCCTTCAAAGCCTTTGCTGCTCTGAATTTTGGAACTTTCATAGCTTTGACTGAGATAGATTCTCCTGTTCGAGGATTTCTAGCTTGTCTTGCTGCTCTTTGCTTTA
>JAVHRR010000028.1:0-11740 GCA_036171775.1 Minisyncoccota bacterium | reverse complement strand
GTCTTGCTCTCTTTGCTGCGTCTTGAAAAGCCATAGAAGCTGCAATCTTGTAAGCGATTTCTGATGAGTCCACGTCGTGATAAGATCCGAATGTAAGTTCACAAGAAATATTTACCATCTTGTATCCGGCAAGTACTCCTCTTTCCATACTTTCTTTAACTCCTTTTTCAACAGCAGGAATAAATTCGTTTGGAATAACTCCTCCTTTAATAGAGTTAATAAATTCGAAGTCGTCATATCTGCTGACGTTTTTAGGAATCTTTTTACCTTCTTCAAGTGCTTCCATAGGTCTGATCTTAAGAAGAACGTGTCCGTATTGTCCTTTTCCTCCAGATTGCTTGATGTATTTTTCTTCTTTTTCTGCTTCACCGGTAATTGTTTCTTTATAAGCAACTTGTGGTTTACCTACGTTTGCTTCAACTCCGAATTCTCTCTTCATTCTGTCTACAAGAATTTCAAGGTGAAGCTCTCCCATACCCGCCATAACAGTTTCCCCTGTTTCTGGATCAGATTTGATTTTAAATGTTGGATCTTCATCTGAAAGTTTCTTCAAAGCAAATCCCATTTTCTCTTGGTCAGCCTTTGTCTTTGGTTCAATTCTCAAAGTAATAACTGGCTCAGGGAATACGATTTGGTCAAGTATTATAGGGTTATTTTCGTCACAAAGAGTGTGAGATGTCTTAGCGTTCTTCAATCCTACAGCTGCAGCGATTTCTCCTGCGAATACTGTTTCTACTTCTTCTCTGTCGTTTGCGTGCATACGAACAATTCTTCCAAGTCTTTCTTTTTCACCTGTTGTTGAGTTGTAAATATATGTACCTGAAGAAATACTTCCAGAATATATTCTGAAATATGTAAGCTGTCCTACGAATGGATCGTTTTGCAATTTGAAAGCCAAAGCACAAAATGGTTCTTCATCTGAAGCATGTCTGACAACCTCGGCTCCAGTTCTTGGATCTAGTCCTTTTACTGGTGGAATGTCTAAAGGTGATGGAAGATATTCAACTACAGCATCAAGCATAAGTTGAATTCCTTTGTTTTTCAAAGCAGAAGCTGTAAATACTGGGACGATTACGTTTGCTATAACAGCCTTTCTCATAACTTTTTTTAGCTCATCTATAGGAAGATCTTTTCCTTCTAGATAATCATTCATAAGCTTTTCATCGTTTTCTGCGATTTTTTCTACAAGCTCAAGTCTGTATTTCTTTGCATCTTCCAACATATCTGCAGGTATTTCCTCCTCTTTTATATTTTGTCCCATGTCTCCCTCAAAATAATATGCCTTCATTCTCAAAAGATCTACAAGTCCTTTGAAGTTTTCCTCTGCTCCAATAGGAAGTTGCATTCTTACAGCGTTTTTTGTAAGTCTTTCTAAAATTGATTGATATGATCTTTCAAAAGATCCTCCTGTTCTATCAAGTTTGTTGATAAAACAAATTCTTGGAACCATTCCTTCATCGGCATATCTCCAGTTGGTTTCAGATTGTGGTTCTACACCTGCTACTCCGTCAAAAACAACTACAGCTCCGTCAAGAACTCTTAAAGATCTCTTAACCTCTGCTGTAAAGTCGATGTGCCCAGGGGTATCGATAATGTTAAATCTTACTTTCTTACTGAAATCAGTTTTTGGCATGTATGATGGGTTCCAGAAACAGGTAATAGCGGCAGAACAAATTGTTATACCTCTTTCTCTTTCTTGTTCCATCCAGTCTGTGGTGGTTTCACCTTCGTGAACCTCTCCTATATTGTGTTGAGATCCAGTGTAATAGAGAATTCTCTCTGATACAGTGGTCTTTCCAGCATCAATGTGTGCAATGATACCGAAGTTTCTTACTTTTTCTAATGGATAATCTCGTTTCATAATAATATACGAAAATTATGCGAATGTTACGAATGGCTACGAATAAATACAATCAGATTCATATTTTTCAATAGTTTTCGTAAAATTTTTACAATTTATTCATATTCAAATTAATGTTAATAAAAGAACAAACCTTGAGTATTTTTTATTTTAATTTTTGATGAGATGCGAGGCGTTGAGGAAATTTGTGACTAAAATGTACGTTTAGTACATTGCAGAAACAAATTTCCTCGACAACGAAGCAGATCGCAAAAATTATAATAAAAACTACCAGGCGAAGTGAGCGAAGGCCTTGTTTGCCTCTGCCATCTTGTGAGTGTTTTCTCTCTTCTTCACAGCTTCTCCTTCATTCTTTGAAGCTGCTAATATTTCTGCTGAAAGTCTATCGGCTATACAAGAACCTTTTTTGCTTCTTGCTGCTTCAATAATCCACTTCATAGAAAGTGCTGCTCTTCTTTCTGGTCTTACTTCTATAGGTACTTGGTAGTTTGCTCCTCCTACTCTTTTTGACTTAATCTCCATGTTTGGAGCCGTATTTGTCAAAGCAAGTTCAAGAATTTCTATTGGATTTTTTACCTTTGCTTTTTCTTTTATTATTTCAAGTGTATCGTAAATAATAGTCTCGGCTGTACTTTTTTTACCATCATACATTATGTAGTTTATAAGTTTCGCAACCTTTTCTGATGAATACTTATAATCTGGTTTTAAACCTGCTTTTGTTTTTAGTTTTCTTCTCATGTTTTTTATTAGCTTATTAGCTTTTTAGCTTATAGCTTTTTAGGAAATACATTAAATTGTGTTCCCTAAGAAGCTAAGAAGCTACCAGCTACTTCCTGTTATTTAGTAGCTTTAGGTTTCTTTGCACCGTATTGGCTGCGACCTTTCTTTCTTCCTTCTACTGCTGTTGCATCAAGTACTCCTCTTACTATTGTATATCTGATACCAAGGTCTTTTACTCTTCCTCCTCTTAGAAGAACAACAGAGTGTTCTTGTAATGTGTGTCCCATACCAGGGATATAGGCTGTAACTTCCATTCCATTAGAAAGTCTAACTCTTGCAATCTTTCTGATAGCTGAGTTTGGTTTCTTTGGTGTCTTTGTAGTAACTTTTACGCAAACCCCTCTCTTGAAAGGTGAGTTCAAAAATGTTGGTCTGTTTTCCAACGTATTGAAACCCCTTGTCAAAGCAATCGCTTTTGATTTTGATTTAGCGATTTTTCTGTTTTTCTTAATTAATTGGTTTATTGTAGGCACGATATTAAATTAAAAATTAATAATGATTTGTAAATAAAAAAGCCACAGAAACTGTTACTTTTGGTATAAGGCTAAAACAATTTATTAAAACTGTTCGCCCGAAAGCAATGTAATTTCCGCAACTCGTTAAAAATATTCAACTCTTTGCTTGATCGTCTCCAATCAAACGCAACTGTTACGCATACAGCCAAGTAGCTAACGTGAAAAGATAATATAATAAAATACACAAAAAAGCAACTGGTTTTCGGAGGTAAGTCTTCCCTTTAGCCTTTTGGAAGTCTTGCCTCAGAAAACTATTCGAGTCACCTGGATTGCCACGGCGCTCCGCTTCTCGCAAAGATACAATACAAAAAATATATTATAGTCCTGTAATGAGTTTAAATACAAAATATATTATTGGAGATAAAAAATTTGGTAAAAACATAACAACTGCCAAAATAATTAATAGCCCGTACTTGTCCGATATATTTTGAAATATAAACTTTGCATTTGTTGGTAAAGCTGCAAAAAGAATCTTTGATCCATCAAGTGGGGGTATTGGTATCAAGTTAAAAATGGCAAGACTTACATTTATAAGGACAACAAAACCGAAAATTCCTATGAGTGGTGAGCTAGAAAATCCATAAGACAATAACACTCTAATAATTAGACCAAAAATGGTTGCGACAAATAAGTTTGATGCGGGACCAGCTAAAGCTACCAAGGGTTCGGCTATATTTCTGTTTCTAAGATTATAGGGATTGTAAGGGACTGGTTTTGCCCAACCGATCATAAAGCCTGCATTTGTAACGTATAAAGCCAGGGGCAAGATGACGGATCCAAACCAATCCAAGTGTTTCATTGGGTTTAATGTAAGTCTGCCTTCATACTGAGCAGTTTTATCACCAAAGCAAAGTGCTACAAAACCGTGTGAGATTTCGTGGATAATGACAGAAAATATAAGTATTAATATTTGAAAAATAAAATCTATTTGCATACGATACGAATAAATTAAAGTTGCCTTTTATACATTCATATGATAACATGGTCGAACGTGAAAACAAGTTAATTGCCGAAAGGAATTCATTTATTTTCCATTAAATTTAAAATATTATGGCAAAAATTTGTCCAATAACAAAAAGAACTTCAATAATGGGTGGTGGATACAGTAACGCAACCAGAGCTACTCAGTTTAACCCTACAGGAAAAGTTAGAAAGCACGTAAATTTGCAAAAGAAAAGAATTTACGTTCCAGAGCTTAAAAAGACCTTCGTTTTGACAATCTCAACAAGAGCTATCAAAACCATCCAAAAGAACGGTGCATTCGCTACATTAAAGAAAGCGGGAATCATAAAATAATAATCAATACAAAAGAGCGGGGCCGCAGGGCCCGCTCTTTTGTATTTCTCACGTCCCCAAAAATTAATTAGCTACACTTATTCTCTTTACTAAAATATCTAAAAGGTTCTTTATTTCAATTTGTGCTTGATTGTTGTCTGTACTTTTAACAAAAGTATTCCATTTATCTAAAATGTCTTTGTCATTTATATCTCTCACCATATTTTCTAGTGCTAGTCGATTTTCAAAATCTACTGGCTTTGTAGATTTTAAAACCTTATCAATAAGAGTTTGAGTAAAAAGTACAACTTTTGAGTTTATTTTTTGAGACTCAATGGTTTTTTGCAAGTTTACAATATTACCATTTTGCGTAAAAACAAAATAAACGAACGCTATGTTGGTAAGTATTAAAATTGTTATTATTATGTTTTTTGTCATTTCTGTTCTTGTTATGTTTTGTAAAATGTCATCAGATACCGTCTTTTAGGTGTGACGCTCTTTTAAGTTAGGCTCAATTGTATAATTAATTATTACATTACACAATACAAAAAGGTTTTCGCGGCGCGAAAACCTTTTTGTATTTATCTATCTATACGATTCTACTATTTCTTTGTAGTAGTCGTGGCTACCGGTGCTGGTGCATCAGTAACATCTGTTTTGGCTGGAGCTGGTGCTGCGGCCTGTTGATCTTGCAAGAATATAGGTCCGACATTTACAATGACATTTCTTAATGGAGAATATATGATGGCTTTTGCTGCTTTTTGATAAACTAAAACAACATCTCCATTTTTAGAACCTTTATAAAATACTTGGTCTTTTATCAAGGCTGATGCATCGTTTATTGTGGCGACTACTGGCTCTTCTCCGGTTGGAAGAATGATGAGCTTACCTACTTTAGCTACAAGTTCTTTTATTTGAGCTTGCTCTACCTGGCTTGCTACGTCGCTTGGTGTTTTCACCATGTATACATTCCATGCATAAAATACACCTGCTCCTACCAACATACCTAAAATTAACATCATTATACTTTTCATTCCGCCTTTTTTATTTCCTTCCATATTTTTATTTTATCTAATTTTATTTGTCTCGAGTGTAGTCGAGAGATAAATTAAAATCAAAAATTAAAACTAATAATATTTGCCCCTAAAATTGAGGTTTCTTCCTCATATTATATAACAAATTTTTGTAATAAACAAAAAAAAGCTGTGGATTGCACTGTAAAAATATAAAAATATTTCGTCAATCAAAATTCAAATATAAACAACACTAGAGCCTCCAAACTTGTCACTCCTATACATAGGAGTGACAAGTTTCCATGTTATACTAATTACAATTAATAATAAAAATATACAAATGCCAAGAACTATAGAAAATAGAATAAACGAAAACGTTGAGAAGGAAATAATTGTTGAATTATTGAAGGAATTTGAAAAAGTTAATTCTGAAAAAGGTCTAGAAAATTTCTTTAGGAAATATATGACGACAAAAGAAAAAGACCTAATTTTTCGAAGAGTTGCTATTATTAAACATTTATCTCAGGGTAAAAAGTACAACGATATTAGAAAATTACTTAGAATTTCAAATGATACGATTAGCAAATCTGTAGACATTATTGCTGGAAGAGGATATGGTCAAAATCCAAACAGAAAAAGAGTTTTTTCAAAATTATATGTTAAGCAAAAAACAAAGTTTGTAAGAAGGTACAAAAGTGCAGCGACTATTTCTGAGATCATTAATGATTTATAAACGAACGTTTTCCCTTTGTCTTAGATAACAATAGTCTCACTCCTATACATAGGAGTGAGACTATTATGGCAGATTATGCAATCAAGAATGTCTAAGTGTAATCATAATTAAGCTAAATATAATATAGTTAATTTGCTCGCTCCTATGTATAGGAGTGACAAATAGAGTGTGCTTTACCACCACCAAAGGAAGTTTTCTTGTACTTAACACCGAAGGGAGTTTCGGTTCTCGAAACTCCCTTCGGTGTTTTACTTATTCTTATATTATATTTTTATACTTTCTACCATCTTCTTCTCCTTCCCCCGCCGAGTGAGTACAAACCAAAACCCAAAATCATTATTCCTTGTATCGCGAGGACGATTATCAGCAGTGTGCCTTGAGATATTGATACTTTAGCACCAAACACAGTAGCTGATAGTTGTGAATCCCCCGCTGGTGTGTCTTTTTTATCTTTAACTTTATCATTGTCATTGTCTTTTCCAGAAGAACCAGTTTGCTCATTGGTAGACGAAAGTCCTGTATCAGTATTTATATCTGTGGTGGTTGCTACTTCTTCTATGATTGCAGGTGCATCATTAACAATCTCTGTTGTGGTTGCAACTTCTTCTATGGTAGCAGGGGTGTCGCTAATAATCTCTGTTGTGGTTGCCAATTCTTCTATTACTTGAGGTGCACTCGTTTCAGATATTGTCGAGGTTGCTAGATCCGTTGTGGTTGCTACTTCCCACACTATCAAAGCCTCTTCGGAAGAACTCGCGGTTAGAACATGTTGCGGAGGATCAATTATCTGATTTTGTTCTTCTGAAATAATTGTTGTTGAAACTGACTCTGTTAAAGTACTAGATGCGACTGAAGTTGATGATGTTGATGATGTGGTTTGTACTTCTTGTATGGTAGACGTACTTTGTAATTCCGCCTCCGCTAGTTTGATATTTCCTTCAGAATCCGTATCAAAAACCTGAACTTCAGAAACGGATGATGTAGCATCATTCAATAATGATTCGGTATCAAGCACGGTGGCCGTATAGTCAAACGACTTTCCTTTTTCTTTAAATTTTTCAAGGACAACTCCACACTCACCATCTTCGTTTACCATGGTACCATTTACAATTTTTACACAATAAGGATTTCCTGTTATATCATCGTACATTGTAATACCTGCTGGATTTTTCCTTGATCCAACTGCCAAAGTCTGCGTAACAATATTTCTTAAATAAGCCACACCATCTTTTATTTTTATAACAAATGAACCTATTTGTTTTGCTTGTTCTTTGATTGCAGAAACGATATATAGAGACAAATTTGAAAGGTTTGTGTCCAAATATTGTTTACCATTTACCGTTGTTGTACCAACCATTTCTGGGAATAGAGGCTGGAGCTCTTGTGCAATAAAACCAGATATTTTACGAGAACGAGTTTCATCATCATAGCCAGACAACTTGTTGTAGTTGTAAGTAACAGGATTAAGCTGAATTATTTTATTAAGACTATTATAACTACCCGCAAGTGGAGTAATATTCTCTTTAAGTCTTTTGTCAGAATAATTTGTAAACGCAGTGTAACCATTGGCTGCAGGTTGACCATTTACTTGTAATTTATAAGTTGGGTTTGTTATTCCAATACCGACATTTCCTAAGAAATAGTTACTACTACTTCCAGACACACTTATATTTCCATCAGAAAGTATTCCGCTAAAACCAACATTTATTCCACTTCTAACATACAAATTATTACCTATGTCAACATTTTCTGAAACGGTAATATCATTAGAGCTAATATTACCTGCTGACAAAGTACTAACATCAGCTCCTTTAACATCAACAATTTTAAGCCCAGGGGCACCACTAGCTATATAAGCATACTTTCCACTGATAAAAACACCTGCGGCATAGGATGGGTAAGAGCCAGTTAATGTTGGTGCAGTAGACGAGGAAATATTAATTATTTGAAGTCCTGAAGCACCATCAGCCACATAAGCATACTTACCAGAAACATAGACTCCTACAGAAGAGCTTGCTGTGTCATAACTGCCAGAAAGGGTCGGGGCTGTTGGTGAGGAAATGTTAATAATTTTGAGTCCAGCATTGGCATCAGCAAGGTATACGTATTTGCCACTGACATAGACTCTTTGAGCATTCGCGACTGAACCATAAGTACCAACTAAAGTGGGGGTAGCGACAGGATTGGAAATGTCAAAAATTTCAAGTCCAGAAGTACTATCAGCCACATACGCATATTTACCGCTAATATAAATTCCCAAAGCAACACCAGGGGTATCATAGCTACTAGCCAAAGTTGGGGCTGCAGGATTAGATACATCAATAATATGGAAACCGGAATTATAATCAGCTACATAAGCATATTTTCCACTAACATAAACACCGAAGGCATAACTAGGAGTATCATAAGTACCAATTACAACCGGAGAATAAGGATTGGAAATATCTACAATTTTAAGTCCTGCTTGATAAGAAGCTACGTAAGCATATTTACCACTGACAAAGACGTCGACTGCGATGTTGCCGACGTTAAAAGTAGTAATTAATGTTGGGGATGCAGGATCAGAAATATCAATAATTTTGAGCCCCGCTCCAGCAGTCCAATCAGCCACATAAGCATAGTTTCCGCTAACATAAACGTTAGCAGCGTCAACAGTGTCAACTGTACCCATTAATGTTGGGGTGGCTGGATTGTCTACAAGTAAAGTACCGTCACTTAAGTGAAATTTTTGTGATGGTGTTGTTGTTCCGATACCGACATTTCCTGTATTGTAATAAACTGATGTTCCATTTGTTGTCCACTGTGAAGCACCTCCCGAAGTTGTTGTAGCAATAACATTTCCACTTGCATCAACTCCAAGAACTGTGTTTGCAAGATTTGTAATTCTAAGACCTTGGGTTGTAGAAGTTCCAATAACTGAAAGTGCGGTGGCTGGAGTTGTTGTTCCGATACCAACATATCCAGTTGATTTTATTGTAGTCGGAACCCCTGTTCCAATCCTAAAGTTTATATCTGAAGCAGCAGGAACCGCGATTTCATAATCATAAGGTGTACCACCGGTACCAAGGGCATTACCTGCAGAATTATTTGTACCTGCATAAGTAGTCCCAGCAGCATTAGTATATGTAATGTATTCTGCAGCTGTAGAAACATTGTTCTGCAAATTCAAAGTCCCTCCACGCATTGTAATGTTTCCGTTAACATCAAGGAGTGTGAGTGGCGAAGTCGTCCCGATGCCGACGTGGCCGTTACTATCTATTCTCATTCGTTCTGCAATCGATCCATTTTGATTTTGGCTTATTTTCAAAACTCCACCAAAAGTTTGTTTCAAACCACCTTCGATAAGATATCCGTAGTTAGCAGCTTGGAGATTTAGTCCCGCATAAGCGTCGGTCGCTGGTGGAACTACAGCCTTTACATCCAACAAATATCCTGGACTAGCCGTACCAATACCAACGTTGCCACTGGATAATATCGTCATTCGTTCATTGTTTTCTGCCTGTCCACCGCTTCCATTAAAACTGGTGTAGAAGTGAATATTGTGGTTTTCAGTTGCCACTCCTTTACCTGCCAAAATTCTCATGTCATTCCCAAATGTTGAGATAAAACCATCATAAGCATCGTAAGTTCCTAAAGAGAGGGATGCATAATTTCCTGTGCCGCCGATTCTAAGTTGTTCAACGTATGTGCCGGCTACTGGTGTCTTATAAGTATTTAATAGTGCCTGCGGATTCGTCGTCCCAATGCCAACATTTCCAGTACTATTTTGAATAAGAAACTGAGAAGCACCTCCATTTTGTCCTATAGAAAAATCATTTGCACCAGTGTAAGCCGTTGCCGTACCATCAGTTCTTATATCCCAATATCCGGTTCCGCTTTTTGTTCTCAAATAACCATAATTTGTTGCTGGTGCAGAAACCCAAATTCCAGAATCAGCACCTGTAGTGTTTACTTCCAACTTTGCACCAGGAGTTGTTGTACCAATACCAACGTTGCCGGAATTATCAATTTGAATACGAGTTGCAGCGTTTACATCATCTACAAAAGCAAGTCCTTTATTATTTATACCTACAGTCCCTGTCCTGATAGACCATTTATTATTATCATAAGTGTTATGCATTGTTATACCTGCTTGATCATTCGGGGAAACGATCACAAGCTTTGAACCTGATGGAGTTGATGTTCCTATTCCAACATAACCATTTCCATTTGCAGCATCTTGTATAAATATCGAGGAGTTAGCATTTGTTGGTGCAACATTTCCTGATATAGCCCAAATTCCAACTCCAGTTTGTGCAGAATTATATCCTATTCCTCTTAGAGCATTTCCAGTGGTCAATTCCCAAAAAGCGATCGTACCGTTTGTTTGTCCAAAAGACAAAGAATTAGCAGGTAATGTGGTACCTATACCAACTTTACCGTCTGGTGTAATCCTCATCCTCTCAGAAAAAGCATTCTGCGCGTTTGTATTATTTGTATAAAAACGTAAATCAGTCTGATAACCGCTAGTTCTAAATGAACCTATTCCGGCGACGCCCTGATCTCCAACTCCAGGTTTAAATGTTAAAGCGGAACCATAACCATCTGCAGTGGCACCGTATATTGTCATGCCGGGTGGTAGTGTACCCGATGTAAAACCAATAGTTGAACTGGCTGTTATGCCGAGTCTTGATTCTGGATTTGTCATTCCAATGCCAACATTACCGTCTTGTTGTATTCTCATCCTTTCTAACAATCCGCTACCAGCTGTTGGAGACGTATAGAACATCATGTCACCATCAATCCAATTACCACCTGTCCCAGTCCCCGTTACTGTTCTTGCCCCGATGGCGGCTACTGCCGAATTGTAAGCTGTTGCTCCAGTTTCCGTTTTTGAAAATACAAGCATGGGAACAAACGCACCAGCAGTGGTATTAGAATTGTGCAAAGCCAAACCTATGTTGGCCCCAGGACTCGTGTTAGCACTATTGGTGGTAATAATCTCCTCAGGAGCAAGATTTGTACTGACAAAACCAGCACTTCCAAGATAAAGGGTGTTTGTGCTACCGGGATTGGCAGTCCAATTTGAACCTAATTGTAATTTACCGATTGGTCCAGTCGTCCCAATACCAACATTTCCATTAAAATATGCTACTCCTCCTGTTGGTGCAGTTGCAGAACCTACAGATAGAGTACTGACATTATTAAGGACCTGATTATTTAGGTTTACACCTCCTGTCGCACCTGTATATGGAACATAAGTCGAAGCAGCTGATGCGGTGGAAAGTTTGTTGTTGAATGTATTCCAATCAGTTGAAGACAAATATCCGTTTGCCGCTGTTGCCGCTTGTGTGATACCGATTGCTCCTGTGCCAGTGTTATATGTTATTGGTGCAGTTCCTGAAAGCGATGTCAGTGCAATATATGAACTTGGGTTAGTTGCATTGTATGGAGTGAAAGTCAAAGCGGTTGTGACATCACTACTTGAAAGAGTGACCGCTCCTGTCCGTGTGTTAAATGAATCAACTTTTGTACCCGTGAGATATGAACCAGCAGGTTGTTTATTATTAAACGTCGTCCAATC
>JAVHRR010000027.1:0-11774 GCA_036171775.1 Minisyncoccota bacterium | reverse complement strand
TTGTACTGTTGTCTGTTGGAGTGAATGTTGCTGTGTATGATGTTCCGCTTCCTGAGAAAAGTGAAAGTGCACCGCCAGCCACTGATACATCAGTTGAAATAAAGTTTACTGAAGATTCACTTAATGTAAATGTAACTGCAGCAGTTTCTCCTTTCTTTAGGGCTGTAGGGGCTGAGGTGATGGTAATTGTAGGGGCTGTCGTATCTAAAATAAAGTTACCCATACTTGTCCACGCTGACTGTGCAACTCCATCATCGTTTTGTGCACACCAATAATAAGTTGTGTCACTTCCTATTGAAGATCCGGGTGTCCATGTTGTATTTGCATTGTTGCTAGCAGTTGCTCCAGAAGTTCCACTTGCTAATATTGATGTATTATTTGTACAGTTTGCTGCACTTGCCGCAATTCTATAGTTGGTCGTACCAACATCTCCCGCATCTGAATCTGAATAATTTGCAGATAAGGTTGGAGTAGTATCGTTTGTGTAAGAAGCATTTGCTGGTGATACTAGGGTCGGAACATTTGGAGTAGCGTTTGGATTGACTGGCGTAACACTATTAGATGCAGCTGAAGCAGAACCGGTTCCAACTGCGTTAGTTGCAGTTACTGTAAATGTATAAGCCGTGCCATTTGAAAGACCCGTTACTGTAATGGGACTTGATGCACCTGTCCCAGTAATGCTTCCTGGACTTGAAGTAACTGTGTATCCAGTGATGGCACTTCCGCCGTTTGAACCTGGAGGAGTAAATGTGATTGAAGCTGTTGTATTACCCGCAGTGGCTGTCCCAATAGTTGGAGCGCCCGGAACCGTGGCTCCTGCAGTTAAATATCTTATAATTACAATTCCGGAACCTCCGTTACCACCAGTTCCACCAACTGCAGTAAATCCACCGCCTCCACCGCCTCCACCAAGTCCATTTGTTCCATTAGAACCATTTGAAGAACCGCTGGCACCATTTCCGCCACCACCAGATGCACTACCTGCTGTTCCTGAAAGAATACCACCACCACCACCACCCGCGTAAGTAGTTGAAGATCCTCTGATTGTACTAGAAGTGCCGGTTCCACCGTTTCCCCCATATCCGCTCGAAGCGTTGGAACCTATAGAACCCGCACCACCACCTCCACCAGCGACTGAATTAATTCCATTACCTCCTGTATTACCTTGACCGCCAATACCCTGACCGCCAGTTTTTGATGTATGACTGCCACCCCCACCAGAACCGCCGGAAAAACCATTTTGGTTATAACCACCACCCCTACCGCCACCAGTTGATGTAGCTGTATCAAAAGCGGAATCACCACCGTTTGTACCGTCTGTATAGCTTCCATTGGAGGCACCAGTTCCGCCTGCACCAACAGTAACAGAATATATTGTACTAGGTGTCACAGAATGACTTGCCTCATATTTATAACCTCCACCACCTCCGCCGCCACCCGCCTGCCCTCCCCCTCCACCACCAGCAACAACAAGCATACCGACTGAATAAACTCCAGAAGGTGCGGTAAAAGTTGTGTTTGATAAATATTGACAAACAGTATAATTAATATCATCTGATGCAGTAGCACAATCCGTTGGAGTAACACTATTAGATGCAGCTGAGGCAGCTGAAGTTCCAATTGCGTTAGTTGCAGTTACAGTAAATGTATAAGCTTGACTTGTAAGACCGGTGACTACGTGTGATAGACCTGTTGTTCCGGCGTTTGAATCTGTTCCTCCTGCTGGACTTGAAGTAACTGTGTAGCCTGTGATTGCACTTCCTCCGTCTGAAGCTGGGGCTGAGAATGTAACAGTTGCCTGTGCATTTCCAGCAGTAGCTGTACCAATAGTAGGAGCACCAGGAACAGTGACCGTAATATAAGTTAAAATAATTTGGCCGTTAGAGTGAACGGTGTTATAACCGGCCGTGGTAGTACCGTTAGTTACCCCAGTGATGTAAGCTGATCCTCCTCCACCGGTACCATAACTAGCAAACCACTCATTGTATTGATTGTCCCACATGTCGAAACAACCGCCGCCGCCGCCGCCATAATACCCGCCGCCGCCGGCCCCTGCTTCAAGACCACAAGTAGCATCTCCTCCAATACCAAGTGCTCCATTAGAGCCACCTTGGGAACCCGCACCTCCAGCGCTTTGAGTACCACCTGCTCCAGCCGTTGGTTGGCCCGCCCAAACTGGGCCATCACCACCTACTAAACCACCTCCACTAGCTCCACCCCAGCTGTTAGAAGCACCTCCCGCACCGCCAGCTACAATGACCCTATTCGCAAGTGCACTTCCACCACGGCGTATATCAGATGCTCCAGCACCATTTACACCACTACTACCAACACCACCGCCATTCCAACCAGATGCACCTCCAACATATATATATAGTGTCTCGCCTGGTGTTACAGTGATACTTCCTTGTGACCTTCCACCACGTCCTTCACCAACAGCTCCAGAAGCCCCGATAACATCAACGGTAATAGAAGTTAACCCTGCGGGGACAACAAATGTTTGTTGAGCTCCTGTGTAGTTGAAAGTAGTGACTGGATCAATAATATGGTCAATATCAATATTACCAATGATTTTTAAATCAAAAATATCTGTTGGTGTTTGAAGATTCGTTAATAAAGCTGTGTAAGAACCCTCGTGGTCTATACCATCTATAGTGGCAACGGGTATTGTGTCGGTTAAAAGTGAACCGTCTGGCTGAACATAAACAGGGTATATTTCTACTTGCCCTGAGCCAGTCGAAGGGCTGGGTCTTGCATATATAGTGTTATCATTTTCACTACTAAGAATTTTTTCAAAAGTTACTCTGACGTATTCTCCGTCAAGAACAGGTGCCCAAGTATTGTCTCTAGCTTGTACTTGGTCATAAATATCTGCAACGATATCTTTGTTTGCATCAAGCTCGAAAGCTTTTGATATAAAAATAATTTCAAATATTTGGGTTGAAAGGTGTGGCACTGTCCATTCTACATAGTCCAGCTTTCCATTGCCGTTTAAGTCGTATGCGTGAAAAGTGACTTCTTGGTCGTTATTATTTGTCCATTTTATTTTTATCTTACTTTCCTGTCCTACTTTGTATATTTCTGGAATGTTTGTAAAAGCCAAAACATTTGTTATAGGTGCCTCTACTGTATCGACAGCCGATATCGAAACAACTTTACCAGTTTCTGTCTCAGCTTCTGCAATAGTTGGTGCTGGGGTTTCGTATTCAACAGAAATAATATTAGGCGAGATGTTCAAATTTGATAATAGTGGAGTATGAATTTCAGTGGTACTTGAAGAAACTGGGGTGGTAGTACTTCCTTCTGACACAAGCTTATTGATAGAAGATGAAGATTCTCCAATTACAATGTCTGTGGAAGTTGAGGAAGTTGCAATAGAAATTATTTCTTCTGGCAATAATATTTGTTCCGTGGAACTTGCGGTTATTTCTACTGGTAAATTTATTGAGGTTGTAGACAAACCTTCTTCAACGCTAGCTTGTGGCTCTACCACACCTGCTTCAACAGCTAGTGGTAAAACATCAATCAGGGTTATCTCTTCACTTGCTGTATCTACTGACGCAGTCGTTACAACCTCTTCAAGGTTCAATACATCTCCAACTGCAGCAACAAATTTTCTACAGACCTCACATGTTTTTGATGAGCTTAGGTTTGAAAGTGCATATATTATTCTTTGAAAAAAACTTTTGTTTTTGTTTTTGTTTTTTATTTTTAACGCAAGTTCTTGTGATGCTTCAGAATTACTAGAATCGAGGGAAAGCTGAGATAATTTAATTTTTTCTTTAATGTTTAAAGTCTGAACTGTATCTAATTTTTTTACTGCACCAATTACGGTAATTTTTTTTTCTAAAGGAAGTTCTTTTTTTGTTGTTGTCGATAGTTTTATTTTACTAGCATAACTTGGTATCTCTAATAAATGTTGAGAGTCATTCAATTCTGAGACATTTATGTTCTTTACCCATCTAATAGGCTGACCTGGTGCAGATGAAAGTTGTTTAATTTTATAATTTTTAACTAAGGCTTCATTGGCTTTTGGAGCATCAGAAAATAAGTGTATTTTACAAATAATAAAAACAGAAATAACTACCACAATACTTATTGTAGCTATCAATATTTTGTTCCTTTTTGGATGATATTGATTATTCAACTTTTGATGCCAATTATACTTTATATTTTATCACATACAAAACATCTTGCAACAATAAAACTGGACAATTTACAGGTAGTTAAAAGGGTTTATTTATAAATTGTGTATAAAGAGTATTTTTGTAAAATTATCAATTAAAAATGATACTTTTTAATGATGTCATTCCTGCGCCGGCAGGAATCTAGGTTGAATTAAATTAATTATGGATTCCAGCCTTTGCAGGAATGACATACGCCACACAATTTTCTAAAGACGGACAATAAAAATTGTTATGCAAACATTTTAAATATTAATTTTTATTGATCGATAAAAAAACGATGGAAGTGAGAGTCCAAATTCTATAATTTTTTTTCCATCTGGTCCATATTCAGCAACTCTACCATCCGTATTCTCCTCATCTAAAAAGTGATTTGATGATGCTGAAATATAATTATTATTATATATTCTTGCACTTCCCCTAAGTGCTGAATCTGTCACTTCAATTTTGTTTAGCAAACTATATGTTTTATTATTTTCATCAACTTTTATTACATAAAAATATGCTTTGCGTTTCCTTTCTTTATTATTAATTGAGGTTTCAATATCATTCCAGTCAACATATGGAATTTTTTCTATAGACTGAAGATTGGTTGCGCCGTTGAAATTATTAAATATTGTTAGATTATATATTCCATCATTTGGGTCTTCATTGTCAATATAGCGTACATCATGTTGACCTAAAATTACTGGAAAATCTCCAACTTTCTTTAACATATATTGCTTAGCATCAAATGCTTGTTTTTCATAAATTCTATCTTCTGTAATCATGTAATCTATTTTCTTGCTGTCAGAATGAAAATTATTTATTTTTATAATCGCTGATATCTCACGCCCAGAAACGATAAAACTATTTTTATCTATTGATTCAATAGAATTTAAATGTAACCAATCAAAATTGTTTAATGTGTAATCATAACCACTTATTAGATCCTCGAAGTTTAAACTGTATAATACTTCATCGGTATTATAATCAATTTCAACCACTGATGGTTTACTTCCCCTTTTTTCTATTGGTCCTAGGTTTGACAATGTTAAAATGTTGCCTTCTTCAGTTAATGCAAAATCATGATGCATTGGAAACTTTAGTATATGCTCTTTAACTATTTTACCTGCCAAGTTCATTTCAACAATTGAAGTAGTGCCGACATTAAACATTAATGTTTCACTATTAAGTTGGATAATATTGTGTGCTGAGTTTTGTCCTGGAAAAACAACAAGACCACGTGCATGTCCAAAATTATCACTTATATATATAGCCCCCCATCCATTTGTTGCTTGGAGAAGCGAAAAATAGAAACCGCTAGTTAATTTTTTTGCGTCTTTGGATTCAACAATTTTTAAATTTTCGGGAAGCTTATTTCTTGATATAAGCATTTCTGTGTTTATCGTAGATTTGCCATACATAACAACTTTGTTGTTTTTGTCATACATTTTAATATATATACTATTTTCAAAGCTAGGCAGTAACGCAAAAATTTGTAAATAATGTTTTGTCGTCAATTCGCTGTTTGTGTGGGTAAAATATTCATCACTTCCATTTTCTCCAATTGAATATGAATAAGACAAATCTTCATCTGTTTCAAAATAAATTAGACCTGACAATTGATTTGTCCCGTATGGATTGACTATTACTAGTGGTTCGTCGAAAGTATATGTCTTGCCGTTTATTAATTCCTGGATTTTTAAATCTACAAGTTTTGAATAGTCTTCTGAAAAAACATTATTATCATTTTTTGCATTTTCAATTACTATTTTTTCAATTTGTGGAGTTACAATTTTTGCTTTTTCACCGAAGAACGATGGTGCTTCAAAAATAACAACGGCAGCAAACAATGCATAAATAATTTTTTTTTTCATATCACAAAATTGTATCATTTATTTCCCATTTTACAACCCACTTGGAAGCCGGGCTTCCAAGTGGGTTATTCCAGTTCATTTTTTTATAAGTAAACCTTTACTTGGAAGCTTCGCTTCCAAGTAAAAGTTAAACTAGTCTTTGCCTCTAACTTATTTTTAATTAAAAGATAGAAGCTATGTTGTGTATCAATTTTATTGGTTCACCTATCACTAACATTGTCTGGCTCAAATAAAAATTATTTGTAAATACAATATTTGCTTCAGAATTATTTAAGAAAATATTTAACTCGAAATGAATAATAAGCGCAATCAATATTATTACAATTACTAAAATTAATGAGATTGTAAATTTTTTTAATTTTCCTGCTAAGTTTTGATTTTCCATTTTGTTTTATTTTTTTTACTTTTACTTTTGATTTAGCTTTTGCTTTTGATTACCACTTCTCAACAATTTTAGCATGCAGCTGTAACTGCAGTGCAGCACGCCCAACTTGGAAGCTTCGCTTCCAAGTATACAAAAACCTAACAATATTTCAAAGTTCACCATGGTGAACTTCATGCACATATCTTATTTAATAATCATACCTACTCTGTTCAATTAATCATCACACGACTATTCCTTTTTAAAAACACCTCTTCACTTCCCAAGTTCACCATGGTGAACTTCGTATCTAAATAGTTATAAAGCGTTTTTATAAACATTCTCCTCACCCGTATATGGTTTGGCTAGTTTAAAAGTTTTCAATTTATTTAGCAGCCCAATTGATTTTACATAATCAAGAAAACTCTTTGGTAATGGCGATGGCCCTACCCACACGCTTTTTTGTATCATTATAAAATTAAACTTTTTTAAATGCCTTCGAAACCAATCTCTTTCTTTTCTTTTCTCATGAGGAATGTCGTACATTATGATTAGATTTTTGGGCGCAGTTTTTTCAAAACTGAAATTAAAATAGCGATAATGGGAATATTCCCTTTCGTCCCTTTTTATATCTTTTTTATCAGGATCAAATATCGGTATACCGAAAGAATTTACTTTGATTCCCTTATATCTTAAATATTTTTTCATGTTTTCATTATATCACGCTCCCCCAAGTTCACCATGGTGAACTTCATAATGAACAACCCCGCAGCAAGCCAACAAGGAAAATCATGATTTTTAAATACTGTATATTTATACCCACTTGACTCCAGCCCGACAGATTACTGTCATTCTGGCGGGGTATAATCACATTCAGTCATCCACCCAAACAAATATCCACCCGAGTGAGTTCGGGCAAACTAAATACTTCATATACTATTTCGCCACTTGTACTGCCTCCTCAAATTGTATTGAAAGCAATCTTGAAACTCCATCAGAGCCCATAGTGACTCCGTAGATAACGCCTGCTCGAGCCATCGTCTCTCTATTGTGTGTGATAAGAATAAGTTGAGAATATTTTGAAAGCTCTGTAATCATTTCTCCGTATCTTTTTGAGTTGGCTTCATCGAGTGCAGCATCAGTCTCATCAAGAATAATAAATGGTGGAGGGTTCACCTGCGAAATAGCAAAAAGGAGGGCTATAGAAGTGAGCGCTCTTTCCCCTCCTGAAAGCATCATCAAACCTTTAATTTTTTTCCTTGGCAAAGAAACTTCTATGTCCAATCCTTCTTCAGATTCTTCCTCCTCAACTATTTCGCTACCATCAGATTCTACGGGTAAATCCAGATCAGTTTTTTTACCCCGAGCATGTCGAGGGGCTTTAACGATTGAAAGTAAGGCTGTTCCTCCTCCAAACATTGCTGAGAAAAATTGTTGAAATTGAATATTAATTTTTGTAACACCGTTTCTAAATTCTGTCGCCAACTTTTCTTCAAGTTCTTTAATTAAATTTTTCAAAGAAGCTGATGAATTGATAAGGTCTCCAAGTTCTCTTTCAAGGAAAGTGTCTCTTTCTGTAGTCTCTTTATATTCTTTTACAACATCATCTCCACCAGAAACTCCTGCGTCCTCTAGACGGATTTTTATCTTTTCCATTACACGTCTTTTGTCTTCTTGTATCTGTCTTGGTTCTTTTACAACTTGTTCAAGAGAAAATGCTGTGCCGTCAGCATTTGTAGGCCAAAAATCTTTATATCTCAAAGCACAAACTCCAACTAAAATAGAAGCTTCTTGAAGTTCTCTCGCAAGCTCGTCTTCGTCGTGTTTCACTCTTGATTCCCTGCTTTCAAGAATATTTATTTTACCTCTTATCTCGTTTTGTTCTGCCACGATTCTAAACAAAGATTTCTCTGCGTCTCTATTCGAATCTTTTTCTTTTTCGATATCATTTTTTAAAAATGAATACTGCCCTGAAAGCTCTGTCTCCTGATTGTTTGCTTCCTTCATCTTTGTCTCATATCCAGCTTTTTCTGACTCTAGTTTTTTAATTTCATTTTCTAAGTCTGTGATAGCCTGCTTGTCTTCATTCTCTTTATTTTTTTCAATAAAATCTCGAAGTATTTTTTTAATTGAAGAGAAAATTTCTTTAACTTTTGAAAAGTCGCTACTTCCGGAAACTCCGTCTATTTCTAGATCTATTTGTTTTGTAATGTTTTCAACTTCTGACAAATTGACTGTCTTCATGGACTTTGCTGAGTTTGCTTCATTCTGCTTTTTTATCATGCGTAAAAGAGAAGAAATCTCTCCTTCTATTCTTCCGATACTTCTCATCAAACTATCTTTTTGTGTGCGCGTATCTCTGAGCTTACCTTCTACCTTCACAACTTCATCGCTCCTAGAATCTTTTGAGTCTGATTTTGACAATACTTGTTTAGCATCTGAAAGTTCTTTGTCTAATCTGTGAGATGTCGCAAGCAGTGGCTGCTTTTCAGACGAGATACTTTGTTTTTCAAATTTAATATATTCTTCTTCTCTTCTAAAATAGTCATGGTACATTTTTGTGAGATCTTCCTTCATCTCCACCATCTTTTCTATTTTCTCTACTTGTTTTTTAAGAAATTTAATATGCGGAGCTATTTCTCTTCTCAAAGATTCAACTTGTTTTATATTTTCTTCGGTTTTTTCGAGCTTGCGAATACTTTCGTCTTTTTTATTTTGATATATTTTCAAACCTAGAGCATCTTCTATCATTTCTCTTCTCTCTCGAATATTTGAATTCAAAACCTTATCAGCTTCTCCTTGAGAAATTATTTGATGACCTGATGCACCAATGTGTGCAGAAGAAAGAAGTTCTACAATATCTTTCAAACGAACAGCGCTTCCATTTATAGAATATTCACTTGAAGAGTCTCTGTTAACACATCGTTCTATAGCAACCTCATCAAAATCAATATTAAGAATTCTTTGAACATTATTAAAAACCAATTTAACACTCGCGCGGTTTGATCGTGGTGCATCTTTCCCTCCATTAAAAATAAGATCTTCTGCTCTTTTGCCTCTAAGCGATTTGATAGATTGTTCACCAAGTACAAAAGAAAAAGCCTCAGCAACGTTTGATTTACCTGAGCCATTTGGTCCTACAATAGAAGAAATTGGTACATTAAAGTCCAACACAGATTTCTTTCCGAATGATTTGAATCCTGAAATTTCTATACTCTTTAAATACATCCCATCATTCTATCAGATTTATAAAAAGAAAAAAACACTAAAAAACCACCTGCTTCTGGTGGTTTTTATACATTATTAATTATTAACCTTTTCCCACACATTCATTTTATTTTCTAGCTTTAGAAAAAATTTTTCTATGGCGTTATCTTTAGTATCGTACACAGCATCATAATCATTCTCATTAGAAGAAATTGTGTGATCTAATAAACTCCAAAAATAATATTGTCCAGGATCCCCGTGTTCGTTTTTTATTGATTCTTCAAGTCTTTTCTTGTCTGCATATATGCTTTTGTCGACATTATCAGATGAAGAATAAAATCTTTGTGCAATAGCAAAAAGCTTTGGAAATTGTTCTTTCTGTCTTTCTTGTTCCGGTGATAATATTATTTCTTCAAATCTATCTAGTGACATTTTATTGTTTTAAATTTCTAATAAATTTCTCAAAATCTTTATCTTGTGTATCAAACTCAACGAAGCCTTCATCTGGTGAACTACCAATAAGGCGTCGCCATAACAAGTAATTGCCTATTTTAAAATCTTTCTTTGACTCATATTTTTTCTCTAATACTTTTCTAAACTGATTAGTTAAAACGGATCTTTCGCTGTATTTTTTTTACTGCATCGTCACCTTCTTTAAATTTTAAAATATTATTCACCTCGAACAAAATCTTATTTTGATCTGCTGATAAACTTGAATGATATTGATTTTCTGAATAATTTTCCATAGTAATAAATTAATTCATTGACCAGCCTTTTGCCGTAAGTGCATTATCTGCAGCGATTTGTTCAGCTTCCTGTTTGGACTTCCCTGTTCCTTCGGCAATTTTTTTATTATTTAAAAATACTCCAACTGTAAATTGTTTATCGTGATCTGGGCCCTCTTCCTTCAGAGTTTTATATTGCGGTGTTACGGCCTCATAATCCTGAGCTTGTTCCTGAAATTTGCTTTTAGCATCCAACCAGGTTTTATTTTCTATTATCTTTTCTATCAAATTAAAAATATTGTTTGAAATAAAATATTTTGCTATTTCATACCCTTGGTCTAAAAATATTGCTCCGATAAGAGCCTCAATGGTGTTTGCCAAAATTATTTGTCTTGCTCTTCCGACATCTTTTGCCTCACCTTTTGAAAGTAGCAAAAAATCATTCATCCCTATTTTGGAAGCGGCTTCAGACATAGTGACGGCATTTACAAGCGCAGATCTGTATGCAGTAAGCTCTCCTTCGTTTTGGTCTGGATACTTTGTGTAGAGATGTTCTGTAACAATAAGCTCAAGCACAGCATCTCCCAAAAACTCCAGTCTTTCATTATGAACAAGCTCAGAATCTCTGTGCTCGTTTAAATATGACCTGTGTGTAAATGCCTGCTTTAATAGATCCTTATTTTTAAAGATAATCCCGATATTTTTTTCAAACTTTGAGAATTCTGGCTTCATGAATGTAAATTAAAAGTTAAAAATGAAAAGTTTAAAAATATAGTTAAAAATTTAAAATTAAATGCTTTGTTTTGGATTTATTTTTACTTTTTTCTTTTTACTCTTTACTTTTCCTTGCTGCTTATTATTGTTATTGCTTTTGTGATGATTGGCAGTATGTCGTTGTAAAAATTGAGATTTTGAATTTCTTGAAGCTTAAACCATTGTGCATCATCAAGTCCTCCGCTTGGTCCAAGGGTCAAATCTTTTCTTTCTGCACGGGCCAAAAAGTATATTACTTGTTTTCTTATCTTTCCTTCTTGAGGATGATTGGCAACGTATTCATTTTTCAAAAGCTCATCTTCTATTGCGATATCGATACCCATCTCTTCTTTTATTTCTCTTACTGCTCCGTCTTTTGGATCTTCTCCTGGCTCTATTTTTCCTTTTGAAAGAGTCCATTTTCCAAAAACATCGTGAACGAAAGCAAAATAAATATTTCCTTCTTCAATACTATATACCACGGCTCCGGCAAGCTGTTTGATAGGCATTTTTTCAAATGGAATATCACTTCGTTTTTTGGATGTCTCTTCTTTACCTGGCTCTCCAAGCTCTTTGTAAATAGTACCCAAAACTCCATTTATAAAACCTCCACTCTTTTCTCCACTATATGCTTTTGCAAGCTCAATAGCTTCGTTGATTGCAACTTTTGCAGGAACTTCTTTTC
>JAVHRR010000026.1:0-1429 GCA_036171775.1 Minisyncoccota bacterium | reverse complement strand
ACTCTTGCAGGAAACAGCGTAGCAAACGGTCTGACTCTTTCAGGTCAGGCACTTACCCTTGGCCTCGCCTCCGGCTCGGCCACTGGAACTCTTTCAGCAACAGATTGGACGACGTTTAATAATAAACTCTCAACCACTTTAGCCGCTTCAACTTATGTTCCGTATACAGGTGCAACAACGAACGTAGATTTAAATACAAAAACTCTTACAAATATATCTACTCTCGGAGTTAATACAGGAGGAAGTTATCAATACAACGGTTCAAACGTTATTATTGCCTCGACAACTCTTCACAACTACTTCTTTGGCGGAGCAGGTAATCTCACTACGACAGGTAACGGTGACAACACCGCGACTGGCTATTCTGCCCTCAACGCCAATACGACTGGATATATCAACACGGCGATCGGCACTTATGCTCTCACAAACAATACGACTGGCTATTATAACACTGCGAACGGCAATGCTGCTCTCTTATCCAATACGACTGGCTCTAACAACACTGCGAACGGCAATGGCGGCCTCTACTCCAATGTCTCTGGCAGTAATAATGTTGCCCTTGGATATGATGCTGGAAGGTATGAAACTGGTTCTAACTCTCTTTATATAGATAATTTAGACAGAGGAAACTTAACTAGTGGTAAATCGCAGTCACTTATATATGGAGTATCAAGTACAACACTGGAAGCACAGATTCTTATTTTTAATGCAAACGTTGGTATTGGTACCACAACTCCAGCAACCGTACTTTCAGTTATTGGAACTTCTACAACTCAAGGACTTAGAATTTCAAATTTTGTAGCAGCAACATTCCTCGCAGTTGATGCAAGTGGAAATGTTATTGCCACAACAACTCCAGGATTTGGAACAGTTACTTCCGTCTCAATCGCCACAGCAAATGGATTTTCCGGTTCATCGTCTGGAGGTGCAACACCTGCACTTACAATTATCGCGGGCGCAATTAATCCAACCTCTGTAAACGGTCTAACCCTTGCAACTTCAACAAACGGATTCACAATCGCCGGAGGTGGAACTTCAAAAACTCTTACAGTTCCACTTGATGCTTCGGTCTCTGGAACGAACACGGGAGATCAAACACTCGCAGGATTGGGTGGTGTTGCCGCAAACGGAGCAATTACTGGAGCAACAAAAACAAAAATAACTTACGATGCAAAAGGTTTAGTAACTTCTGGTGCAGACGCTACAACCGCAGATATTGCAGATTCATTGAATAAAAGATATGTAACCGATGCATATCTGACAGTGCTTGGAAATACAACTGGCTCAAACTCCGGCGATGTTACTCTTGCAGGAAACAGCGTAGCAAACGGTCTGACTCTTTCAGGTCAGGCACTTACCCTTGGCCTCGCCTCCGGCTCGGCCACTGGAACTCTTTCAGCAACAGATTGGACGACGTTTAATAATAAAC
>JAVHRR010000025.1:0-39026 GCA_036171775.1 Minisyncoccota bacterium | reverse complement strand
GCTTGGCAAGGAAACCCCGGGCGCAGCGTAGCGGAGCCCGGGGAGGAGGTCATTAGTTTGTATTTTTATGGTTTTACCTAGGAAGCTAAAAAGCTACCTCCTACAAGCTGTTTAAAGACTATCTATTCCAGCACCCAAAGCATCAAAATTCATTGAGTTTGCATCTTTTTCCATATCCGAGACTTCATCAGACGGAGCTGCGATAGAGGTGGTGGCAAGATTCTCTTGGTTTATGGTTGCTTGGAATTCTTTACTCTTTTCTATTCTTTGACTTGCAAAGTAAAATGCACCAAAAAGAAGAATTATTATTACAATAAAAATTCCTATCATTGATCCAAAATCTGTTTGTTTATTTTGTTCCATCTTGGCAAATAATATTAATTATTAATAATTTTTTCAGAGTCGCTACTTGTCGAAGATTTTTCTTTAGTAGAAGTAGAATTCTTCTCTTTAAATTGTCCTGGTTTTAGAGAGTTAACCACGTCGACAATTGCTTTGTGAGCAATTTTTATTTCAGATTTTGTTTTTTCACTCAACTTTTTTATATTTTGAAGAGTAATCTTTCTAGAGTCGTTTTTTGTGCTTGTTGCTGTAGGAATGTCTTGAGCTAATAGAAGTTCTAAGTCTGTTAAGCTAGTTTCAGCAATAGAAAGCTTCGTTTTTGCTATATCTAAAAGCACTCTTGATGAAGATGCATTTATACTACTCGATTCCATTTTTATAATACGTGATTCTACTCTAGAAACTAAATCTTTAATGTTTTGAATTGATTTCTCAAAGGCATCGGCAATATTATTCTTTTTTTCGTCTAGTTTTTTGCCAACTCTGATCTCTGCGGCAGTTCTTAGTTCTTGTTTCTTCTCTATTAATCTTGCAGTTGTAGAAGAAAGTTTTTCTTTCAGGTTATTTTTTACTTCATTAGATTTTAGCTGAATAGCATTTTTTTCTATCAAAACATTTTCTTTAATATCTGAAATTTTCTGCTTCAAATTGCTTATCTTGTTATCAAGAGAGGGAACTGTCTCTGCAAATGCAGACCCCGAAAGAAGTAGAGTTAAAAACATCAGTGAACTTAATAGGTGTAGTTTTTTCATATATATAAAATTAGCTAGTAATACAAGTGTATTATACATTCTATTGGCACTTTTATGCAAATATAATTATTTCATCAAAAAATCCCCTAATATAGGGGATTTTTTGATGAAATAATTATTTTGCCTCTGCGCCTTCTTCTGCTTCAACATACTCTCCTTCAACAGAGACTATATCTATTTTCCAACCTGTAAGCTTTGCTGCAAGTCTTACGTTTTGACCACCTTTTCCTATAGCTAGGGATTGTTGATCGGCCGCTACTTCTACAACTGCTTTTTTCTCAGTCTCATCTACTGTTACTGAAAGAATTCTTGCTGGTGAAAGTGATTCCTCAATAAACTTTTTTGGATCAGCTGACCATTCAATAATATCTATTTTTTCGCCTCCGAGCTCAGACATTACTGTAGAAACTCTCACACCTCTTTGTCCTACAAGTGAACCAACTGGATCAATGTGTTCATCTTTTGAAGCAACTGCTATCTTTGATCTTGAACCTGTTTCTCTTGCGATTGATTTTATTTCTATTACACCAGTTCCAAGTTCAGGAGATTCTGATCTAAATAATTCTTCTAAGAATTTTGGATGTGAGCGAGATAGTCTCAAGAAAATACCTTTTGGTGTTTCTTCCACTCTGTATAGATATCCTCTGATTCTTTCACCTGGTTTATATTTTTCACCTGGAATTTGTTCTTCAAAAGGCAATATAGCGGTAGCACGTCCCATATCCACAAAGAGATTTCCTCTTTCAAGTCTTTGTACGATACCAGTAACGATAGTTCCTTCTTTTTCTCCGTATTCATTGAAAACAGAAACTTTTTCTGCTTCACGGATTTTTTGTACGATTACTTGTTTGGCTGTTTGGGCTGCAATTCTTCCATAGTCACTCTTTTCTTCAAGAGGGAAGACTAGCTCATCTCCAACTTTTGCATCTTTTTTAATCTTTTTTGCATCTTCAATAAAAATATGGTGTTCAGGATTGTAGTAAACAATTTTTTCTCCTTTTTCGTTTAACTCAATTTTTTCCTCTTCAAGTTTTCTTGATCTTTTAAATCTTTCCTCTGCTTCAGTGTCTTCTTTTTCTTCACGAACAATAACGCTGTCTTTGTCGACAACTGTTTTTACTTGGATAAATTCCATTTTACCGCTCGCTAGGTCTACTTTTGCTTTGATAATCTGTCCTCTCTTTCCGTATTCCTTTTTGTAGGCGGTAGCAAGAGCCATTTCAATAGCTTCTAGCATTTTTGCTTTTGGTATACCTCTTTCTTGTTCCATCTGTTCTACAACAGAATTTATTACTTTTAAGTCGATCATGTTTTTAGGTTGTAGCTTGTAGCTTTTTGGCTTGTAGGAGATTCCTAAAAGAGTAAAACTTAGGCTATAAATTGTTAATTTTTTAATAAAATAAGCTCGCCATCGGCGAACTTCAATAGATACATATTATCAGTATTTGCATTTTTGTCAAATTATTATTTAAACTCATTTTTAATTTTTGTTATAGATTAAATACAAACATTTGTACACTTAAATATTTTTGTATTATATGTACATATGATAAACTAATACTAATATAAGTTGCATATAATAATATTAAGTAAACTACAAATGAAAGATTTTTCTAAAATAAACAAAACACCTTTCACCGTACCATTTTTTTTAGCTTGTGTTGTATCTATTTTTTTACTGTACACAATTGCATACACAGCAATTGTTAAATCGGACCATCATGATGTTGAGGCGGGTTTAAAAAAGGAGGTATATGAATGGGGACTTTGTAATTATGTTGTTAATAACAACACCAAGAAACTATTTATACCAACAGACATAAAACCAGAGCTAAGGTCATTTTTAGATCACCTACCAGCAGGCGTACAAGCACTTGGCTGTGCACCAATCATTACCTCTGTCACAGCACTCGACTCGAGGATTACTCTTACTTGGTCTGAACCTTTAAATGAGGGAACTATTTCAGGCTATAAAGTTTATCGTTACACGGTACCAAACGGAACTCCAACTTTAATTCGAAATGGAGGGTGTGCCAATCTAGGGAATGTTAAAAAATGTACAGACACAGAAAACGTTTTTAACACGACAAGTGGAGCAAAATATTATTACAAAGTTGCCGCTGTTGATTCCAACGATATCGGTAATCAGAGTGACGAAGTTGATGTTGATATTTTGTTTGTTGGATCGAGCGCTTCAATGTCTTGTTCTGATGTTTGTTCAAACAACAACATGACTTGTGCGGCTGTTGGAACTAATCCGAACGGATCAAATGGTAATTATCAAAATAATAGTTATCAAAATTACTATCCTACCCCAAGTTATCCTATTGCTGACTGTTATTTTGTTGGAAGCGATGCATATTCAACTTCTGATGATAACAATTATGATTCCACTTATGATTCAGGAACAACTTGTAACTGTCAAAAAAATAGCGCTTTCAATGTTAAGGCAATTGTACCTCCTACACAAACAAACGGCGCAGAATATGCATATTGTGCCCAGCTTTTTGGAAATCTAAGATGTTTCCCAGAAAGAGAAACATGCACAAATAGTAGCAGTGGAGTAGAGCTTTATGGCTGTCCATCTGGTATAAGTGGTACGAGTTTTACTTGCAACGATATATCCAGAGATCGAGTTAATCTTGGTATGGATGCTACTCCTTATCCAGGTTATCCAATTGTTTCTTATATGAGAAGTGTAACCTGCTCTTATGGTGAGCCAATCCGCAATACGCCGGGAATTATAACTGATTTATCAGCCACCTATGGGGACAAAAAAGTTGATCTTTCCTGGTCAGCACCTTCAGACGGAGGAGATCCAATTACAAATTATAAAATTTATAGAAGTAACACAGCTGGTTTTACTATTAGCATCGAAAACCTGATAGCAACGACAGATAGAAATAGAACTTATATTGATAGCAATCTAGTCAATAGAACAACTTATTATTACAAGATAACAGCCGTCAATAAAGTAGGTGAGGGAATTGAAGGAAATGAAGCGAGTTCAATTCCTAGCACAGACACCATTCTTGGAAGTGGTATGGGATCAAGTTGCGATAGTGTTTGTGGTGGAGTTGGAAGAACATGTTTTGCCATAGGAACAGATCAACAAGCGACAAACATGCAAGCCACTGAAGACGGAAGCTATTGTGATGACCCAGTCGGAGATTTTGGGGCCGGATGTAGTTCTACAATGGCAAGTTCCAATTGCAGAAGTTATTCGACTCAGTGCAGATGTAAACTATAATAAAATATTATATAATCAACCCCAGTAAACAATGTCTAACAAAAAGATAATAATTTATATCGCCGGTTCAATCTTATCTCTGTTTTTATTAACAGCGACTACTTACGGTATAAATACCCTTGTTGAAGGATATAGAGTAGGTAAAAATAGTGAAACGACAATATCAGCGTATGGTCTTTCTAAGACAATCAAAAATACAGATACAGGATCGGATATTTTTGTACCCACAAGTTCTTCAAATGAGTGGAATCTTTTTTTGAATAAAGCTCCAGCTTCTTTTGTTACAGTGACAGAAGGTATTGTCATTCCAGGTACTCCAACGATCGGAATAGCCACAGCAGGAAACACACAAGCAAGCGTCTCTTTTTCAGCTTCAACTTCAGATGGAGGAAGTGCAGTTACAGGATTCACCGTTACATCTACCCCAGGAGGTTTTACTGGAACAGGTTTAACTAGCCCTGTTACAGTAACTGGACTTACAAACGGTACACCCTATACATTTACAGTTTTCGCAACAAATATAAAAGGAAATAGTTTGTCTTCAGCGTCATCAAATAGTGTTACACCATCTACCATTCCTGGAGCTCCAACAAACATAGTCGCCACGGCTGACAATTCCCAAGCCACGGTCTCGTTTGCACCAACTGCATATGATGGTGGAAGTCCAGTTACCGGATATACAGTTACTTCTTTACCAGCGGGAGGAGTGGATGCAAATGCCGGAACGACAGGAAGTTCACATGTCATAACAGGATTAACAAATGGCACAGCTTATACATTTACTGTTAAAGCAACAAATATAATTGGAACAAGCGTGTCTTCAGGAGTATCAAATAGTGTCACACCATCTACTGTCCCTGATGCACCAACTATCGGCACAGCAACCCCAGGAGATACATATGCTTTAGTTTATTTTACGCCAGCTTCTAATGGAGGAAGTGCAATAACAAATTATACAGTTACTTCAGCACCAGGAGGTCTTACATCAACAAGTACTTTTAGTCCGATAGCAATTACTGGATTAACAAACAGTACTTCATACACATTTACAACTGTTGCTACAAACAAAAACGGAGACAGTGTAGTTTCTGCTGCTTCTAATGTTGTTACACCAGCCGCTCTTCCTGGAATTCCAGCACTTACGGCAAACACAAGTGGAACACAAGCTGTTCTTTCATGGACCGCACCTTCAAACGGAGGAAGCGCTATTACTTCATATAAAGTTTATCGAGGTTTAAGTTCAGGAACTGAAACTTTAGTTGTGGCCGGTGGATGTTCTGCTCTAGGAAACGTTCTTACTTGTACTGATACAGGACTTACTGATAGAGCAATGTATTATTATAAAGTTGCTGCAACTAATGTAATGGGCGACGGTACACAAAGCAGCGAAGTTGTGGCAGTTATAGCCAACATAACTGTTGTGGACGACGCCACTGGTGTTGGCACAATTGCTTGGATTAATACACAAAGTGCGCTTATAAGTGACAATGTATATGCAAGTGCAGGTAACAGCACTTACGGTACCACTCAAATGACTCATTATTTGAAAGCAACAAATTTTGTTTTCAATGTACCTTCTAATGCAACAATAAATGGCATAACGTTACAAGTTGAAGGTCGCATGGGACCTTATTTGGGAAATGAAGCTGTTATAAAACTTGTTAAAGGTGGCGTTATACAGACCCTAAACAAAGGAACAAATGCATCACTAGGATCAACAGATAACGTTATTACATATGGAGGAGCCAATGATCTTTGGGGAACTACATGGACTCCAGCAGATATAAATGACCCTAGTTTTGGAACAGTTTTGTCATATTTTGGACGAGGTTATTCATCTGCGCTAAGAGGCTGGCATGACTATATTGATAGTATTAACTTCTTAGTTACTTACACTGTTGGTGGGACAAGCTATACTGTGACAGGATATGGAGCATTGGCTTCAGGCAAAGACATCGTAAGTTTCAACGCGGTAGCTTCAATTGGAGTTATCGATAATATTAATCACACGGTTGCTATTACAGTTCCATATGGAACAAATATTACCTCTCTTTCTCCAACGATTTTTGTTTCATCTGGTGCTATAGTCAGTCCTCTATCAGGAGTTGCACAAAATTTTACAAATCCCGTCACATACACAGTTACTGCTTCAGACGGTTCAATAGCAAGCTATACTGTAACAGTTGCTGTTACACCGATAAGTAGTGCAAAAGATATTACAAACTTACACTTTGGATCAAACCAACTCGACGAATATTATTATGGTGATGGTTATATATATGGAAATAATGTTGATGTTGTTATTGCATCCACAACACTTACTGCATATCCATTTGATATTTCATCAGCGATGCCAATTATTTCTCTTTCAAGTTTTGCCACGATTAACCCTGCATCCGGAGCACCACAAAACTTTACTAATCCAATCGCATATACTGTTACTGCTCAAGATGGTTCAACTAAAAATTACACTGTCACAGTGGCAAATGCCCCAAAATGTGGACTTCAAACGGCCACCGGAATTCAAGGTTATTGGAAATTTGATGAAAGCTTAAATGATACAACTGGTATATATAATGGAGTTGGTACTCCACACTATAGTACTGAGGCTAAGGTTGGAACATCCATAAACCAAGGCACAATCACCGTACCTTCATTTCCGGATCTTAGCACTTTCAGCGTTGGAGGGTGGGTAAAAATTAATGATTGTTGGAGTAATTATCCAATTATTTCTAAAAAAGATGTAAGTAACAAAGGGTGGAGTCTCGACTCTGAAGGTTTGGGGAATGCCGGATTTAACTTTACCTTTAATATAAATGGCGTTAAAAAATACACCTCAAATGTTTATTCTTGTGGTTGGCACCACGTAGCTTTTGTCAGGGGTGGAACTGGTGGTTTAATGATTTATGTTGATGGTCAAATCGGTAGCTCAATGAATTGGAATGGTGCAGGAGACATAACGAACCTAGCTCCACTATCATTTTACCCCACAGGACTCGGACAGGTCATAATAGATGAAGCCTTTATCTTCAATCGTGATATTGGACAAAACGGTGCACAAAGAATTTACAATTGGAGTGGTGCTAGTTATAAGAATCCAATTTGTCGACCATAAAAATACGGATAATATTTATCTTCGTTATAAGAACATATTCGTGTAAAATTTTACGTGCGTGATATAATATTTAAAGTAAAAAATCGTATTAATTAAAAAATTCTGTGGTGGGTTGTCGGAACTTTATTTACAGAATTAAATTATCAAAAAAGCTAATATTTTATAAGGATGAAAACCATAATTTTAAAAAGTTTAAGAACAGTTTTGATAGCAACAGTCCTTTCACTCAGTGTCGGCGTGGCTTACGCCTGGACCGTTCCAGATCAAGCAGCTCCTGGTGGAAACATCATTTCTCCTATGAATGTTAGCTCATCTACCCAAGTAAAGACTGGCTCTATGTGGGCAGCGGGGCTTGGACTTACTGGAATAAACCCTACAAACGGACTAGCTCTTCCTTATGGACTACTTGTTTCAAACGGTAATGTTGGTATAGGTATCAATACACCTTCTGCCAAATTTGAAGTTTACGGAACAGCCGGTAATAATGCCATTGTAAATTTCGCTTCTTCGACCGGTGCTTCAGCACTTTACATATCTCCAAATGGAAATGTTGGTATCGGTATTACAAATCCAACAAGTATGTTGCATATATATAATAATGCTGCGGCGCCGAAACAAACAATAGAGTTCGGAGGAGATTCTATGGCTTATTCTGAATACAAAAATTCTGATGGAACGCTATGGATTGGAAAGACACGAAGTACTGGAAACGGATTAATGACAGGGGAACTAGCTAATGCTGGAGTTATTGTGATGCCCACAAATGACGCTCTGCAGTTTGGTACAAGCGACACCCCAAGATTGACGATACTTGGTGGAGGTAATATCGGTATGGGTACAACGACACCAGGTTCAAAGTTAACGGTTGTTGGAACTATCGAATCTACAAGCGGAGGTATTAAATTTCCAAACGGTTCAGTTCAAACAGTTGCCGCATCTACCCAAGATTTGTCAGGTTTAATGGTAAAGGCAAGTAATTTGTCAGATGTAGCCAATGTTACAACTGCTAAAAGCAATCTTGGTTTGGGAAATGTAGACAATACTACCGACGCCAATAAACCAGTTTCTTCAGCTCAACAAACCGCTTTAAATCTAAAAGCAAATCTTTCAGGAGCAAGCTTTAGTGGAGCAATCTCAGCAACAAATCTTTCCGGCACAAACACAGGCGATAGCGCAATAAATACTAGATATGAGGGAGTTGTTGGTATGACATATCCTGGAGCCGGAATTCCACTATCTACTGGGGCAGCTTGGGGAACATCTATTACAAACAATTCAACAAATTGGAATACAGCATTTTCTCAAACAAGACAATGGGATGGAGGTGCTACAGGCCTTGTGGCAGCAACGGGAAAAACCTCTCTTGGTTTAGGAAACGTAGACAATACTTCTGATGCCAACAAACCAGTTTCCACAGCGCAACAAACAGCTTTAAATCTTAAAGCCAATCTTGCCAGCCCTACTTTTAGTGGAAACGTCGGAATAGGAATATCACCATCAGCAAAATTAGATGTTAATGGTAACTTGTTTGTTGATGGTCCATATGTATTGGCCACAGACTATTTAGTTGCTTATACAAACAAGGTGGTGAATCTGGGTACCTCATCAGATGCATATTTTTCTTTTCAAACACCAGTAGCTAGCAATCGACACATCGTGTTAACACCCGGCGGAACAGGGAATGTCGGCGTTAATACACTCACACCATCAGAAAAATTAGAAGTAAATGGCAATATTAAAGCCGCAGCATTTTTGTACTCATCAGACTTTAATTTGAAGAAAAATATTAAACCACTAGGAAGCGAGCTTGATAAAGTTTTGTCTTTAGAAGGAGTTTCATATGACTGGAAATCTGATAATAGCTCTGACATCGGTTTCATCGCACAGGAAGTTGAGAAAGTTTTTCCAGAAGTAGTTCACACAAACAAAGTTACAAATTTGAAATCTATTGATTATCCAAAGCTTACCGTTTTCTTAGTTGAAGCTATTAAAGAACAACAGAAACAAATCGAGTTATTAAAACTTAAATAAATAATGTTCAAATCACCAAAAATTAATTTTATAATTTTTTTGGTTGCCGGACTAATATTAGTCGGAGCTTTTTTACATCCATTTATATCTGAAGTAAAAGCAGTTACCAACACAAGCATAGAAGGATATGCCTGGTCGGAAAAAATTGGGTGGATAGACTTTTCACCTGTAAACGGGGGAGTTTCAGTGGATAGCAACGGCTATCTTACGGGACATGCTTGGTCAGAAAATATTGGATGGATAAAGTTTGGAGGCCTTTCTGCACCATTTCCAGTTGGTATAAGTACAGCTTCACAAAACGCCCAGATAGTCTCAACCAATCTTATTGGTTGGGCAAGAGCATGCGGCGGTATGTACGACGTTGTCTTAAACCAAACAGTTGCAAACAATACTTGTGGTGGAACATCTCGAACAGACGGTTGGGACGGATGGATTAGTCTCAACGGTTTTGGTAGCAATGGTTCTACTTATGGCGTTTCTTTTGTTAACAACAAAACTTTTTCAGGATATGCTATGGGCTCTGATGTAATAGGTTGGATTGATTTTAGCCCCGTATTTGGAGGAGTACAATTGTCCGCAAGTGTTATCACCCCTATAACTATTTACAATTTCACTGCGACTCCACTTTCTATTCCTAAATATGGATCAACTGTTATTTCTTGGACTTCTGAAGGTGCTAATACATGTAATTTAACAAAAAATGCTGGTGGAGTAATTACAGATCTTGGCCCCGTTGCCACGACTTCAGGCTCCGTGTCTTCATCAAACATAAGTACGACAACAATATTTGCAATACAATGTGATAATTATGGTAATTCAGCAAACGCAACAACAACTGTAAGTGTGATAGTTCTTCCAAGACCAGATCCAAGATTGAGTCTGCTACCATCCCAGATTACATGGGACGATCCAACTGCTGGAGATATTTGTTCATTAAAAAAAGGCGGGGTAGAAATTTCAACAGCAGTGAACGGAACCATTATTGATAACGATTTACCAGCCGGTATTGTTTTTGAATTGACGTGCACGAATAGCATAGGAGAAGATCCAGTTACTGTTACTGCAGTTAGCGTCCCACCATCAATAGGAGCTATTTGCACACCTTCACAAAATTATACATACAGAAACACAAGATGGACAATGTCCTTAAGTACCACAAGTGTGACAGTAACAAATACACAATGGGTAGGTACAGACAAAGACAGTAAAGAAAATCAGGATAATTTTAATCTAACCAATTCAAGATTAACATTAGATCATTTGTATGTGACAGTTGGAACAAAAGTAATGAACGCGACAACAACAGGTATGCGTGCGGATGGGGTAACTCCATTTACATCAACTTGTTCTACTGAAGCGGTAATGAAGCTTGAGCCAGGAAGAAATGAGGGGATATAAAAGTGCACTAAAGGATAAGAAAAACAAAAGGAGGTTTGCTTCGCAAACCTCCTTTTGTTTTTGTCATATTCTCGCCACTCTCATGTATGAGAGTGGCGAGAAAAATTAAATAATACGCTATTTTTTGTAAAACCCTGATTCGCGCGACTCTTTGAGGACGATTATGGTTTACATTTGTCATTCCCGCGTAGGCGGGAATCCAGAATTTATTGAATTAAGATGGATTCCCGTCTGCACGGGAATGACAATAAAATATAATAATTAATTGCATCAATAATATCGGACTTTAATCTTAAACAAAACTATCGTTTCAGTTGGTATCGGTTTGTTGTTTTTTAAACAAACACTATGATATAATTCTAGTAGTCTAAACAACAACTTATTTTTTATTAATTATTTTTTAATATTATGAATTATACGAGTAAAACTATTTCAATAATCATTTTATTTTTGGTCTTGATACTAGGCGCTTCATACTGGTATTTTTCATCAAAAACTGTAAAAACTAGCAGTGTAAACAACCAACCCCCAGAAGTAATACAACTCACTGAACAACAGAAGAAGGATATATTTTCCTCAACATCAAGCACTCCTGTTCAAACGATAACGGATACACAAAAACAACAAATTTTTAATACAGCACCAAGTGTCAATAACGCACCAAATATCGCACCAGTAAAAAGCCTTACTGATGAAGAAAAACTTAAATTATTTCAATAAGAAAATTATTAATTATTATTAACTTAACCATCATTATAAAAATGAAAAAGACAATTTTAAAAAGCACAAGAATAGCATTGATAGCTGCAATATTCTCACTTGGAGTAAGTGCAGCCTTTGCTGCCACATGGACACCTCCAACAGGCACACCTCCTACTGAAAATACTCTAGCTCCAATAAATGTTGGTACCTCAACCCAATCATCCCAAACAAAGTTGGGCAATTTCATTGTAAACGGCAATCTCGCAGCCGGTGGTTATGATGTAAACGGTGCATGGAATGGAATAGTTGTAAAAAATGGTGGGCTTAGTGTTGGAACAACAGATACATCCGCAAAATTGTCTGTTTTAGGAAACATCGCTATTTTACGAGATCTTACACAAACACTTTATTCTCCAGGCTCTGAACTGTCTTTACAATCATGGAGTACAAATACCACTCCTCAATATAGTGATGGAGGTACAGAACTAACAGGATCCGAATGGGCAGCTATGGGTGATGGAACTCCAGGCGATAAAAATACTAAGTATTCTTGTCCCCCAGGAAGTGGTGGCAATACATATTACAATGACTTATTTAGAACCGACTTGGGTGGCGGAGCATTTTCATATGCTGTGATCGCTTCTGTTACTTGTAATGCTGCAACAGACAAATATTCTTTTAGAACCAATAGGGGTGATTTGGAATTTTTAAATAGCAGCAACTTACTTAAATTTGTTCTTGGTCAGGCTGGTGGTGTAGGTATTGGAACGACGGGTGCACCAACAGATGCAAAATTAGAAGTAAATGGACAGATTAAAATTACAGGCGGTTCTAAAGGAGTTGGTAAAGTTTTAACTTCTAACGCTGATGGTCTGGCAACTTGGGAAAATCCAGGAGCAGCAGGTATAACAGGAGCTGCATCTTCAATAGCAACAAACAATCTTGCAGCCAACAGAGTATTGATTAGTGATGTCAGCGGTAAAGTTTCTACATCTACAATAACTGATGTAAAATTAAGTTATCTTACTGATGTAAATTCAGCCATCCAGTCTCAAATAGACGCAAAAGCTTCATTAGCTCAATTAAACCTAAAAGCATCAACCTCAAATCCTGTATTTACGGGCAAAATAACGACACCTGAAATTTGTTTAGGTGCCGGTGCAGGAGTATGTAATACAACATGGCCAGCAGGTGGGGCAGGAGGTGTCAGCGATCAATGGTATACAGTTGGAAACAATCTATACAGCAGTACAACACTTGGTAATGTTGGTATCGGTACATCAACACCAGCAGCCAAATTAGATGTTAACGGAAATGTAAGAAGCAATAGATTTTACGACGCATTCGGTGCAGGAGCTAGCCAAGGATTCTTCGGAACTTATTTTGGTATAAATGGTTCTGGTAGTTATGATCCAACCATTTGGACAAATTCTGGCAAAATACTTTTAGCAAATGGTAATGTTGGTATTGGAACACTTACTCCAAAAAATAAATTAGATGTAAAAGGCGGAGTGGCTATCGGAGATTATGCCGGAGTTCTTCCAGCAGCACCAGATAATAGTTTGATAGTGAGTGGGAAAATAGGTGTTGGTTTAGCAACTTTAGATAACTTTGGACTTCAAGTGGTTGGTAATGTAAAAATACAAACTGCTATTGATACCGATATGCCAACATTGGTTTTGGGAAATAAGATTGATGGAGATAGCTCAACTTTTTCACAAGCATGTACTCCTGTTACAGATCCAACAAAGTGCGGACCTAATAATAATCAAGGTGATAATTTTGACAGCAACTCAAGCATCCCTTCTTTTGCGCCTTATACCGAAGTTGTAAAAAAGCTTTGTAATGAAGCAAAAGCAGGTCAAGGAGGGGATTTTATAGATGTAGGTAAAGGTAAAATCGGCGATGTTATCGGATATATTTGGAGAGATGTTCATTGTGAAGCTGCCGACGTCCCATTTTATTCTTTGTTAAACGATACTGGAGTTCTAAAATTTACAAACTCAGGCAATGAGGTAAAATTTGCACTTGATCAAAGTGGTAATGTTGGTATTGGAACAATAAGTCCTGTATCAAAGTTGTCTGTGTCGGGAGGAAGTGCCATAGGAACAGCTTACAATGCAACTGCAGTTTCAGATGGTAATTTGATAGTATCGGGCAATGTTGGCATAGGAACAACCACACCAGCTGTAAAGCTTGAAGTAGTAGGGGATGTAAATGCAACCGCTTACTATTATTCTTCAGATAGAAGTTTAAAGACTGCTATCAAACCACTTTCTGGTTCATTGGATAAAATCTTGCAACTTCAAGGGGTATCATTCAATTGGAAAGCTGATAACAAAACTAGTGTTGGTCTTATAGCTCAAGATGTTGAAAAAATATTCCCTGAGCTAGTATTGACCAACAAATACACAGGCATGAAATCAGTAGAATACGGCAACCTCGTCGCACCTTTGATAGAAAGTGTAAAAGAACAACAAAATAAAATAAACAAATTAGAATCTTTAGTAGGTGACCTACAAAAACAAATCGATCTATTGAAAAAATAAAATTTAAACTTTTAATTCTAAATTAAATGAAAAATTTTATTAAAAACAAAAAAATACAACGATTACTTTCAATTGCTCTATTGTGCGTAGCCACTTTTGTCTCAGTTGGTTTAGTTGTATATGCCATCTCTCTAACAAAATACCGAGTTGATCTGGGGATTACTACAAAAGTAGATGAGTGGTCTATTTGTAAAAGGGTAGTCAATAATAACAACAAAACATTATTTGTTGGAACAAAAACAAAATCAGAATGGGAGTCTTTTATAGCAAAAAAACCAAACGATGTTTCGTTGGTTGATTGTAGTGTAAATTATTGCAAAACACACAGTAACCTTGTTGTTTTTTATAATTCTAACAACCCTTTCAATTGTCCTGCCGGAGTCGGAACATACGCGACCTCTATTAGTTGTACTCCAAGAGGCCAGTATACAGGAGGCAGTAGTGGAACCGTAATTAACCAAGGAGACACTCACAGCGCGACGTGTTGTCCACCAGGCGGATGCAGTCTTTACAATGAATATTCTATGAATATAAAGTGTTGTTATGATGCAAATGTTCAGGACGTTCCGTTAGTTGATTTAAAAGCGAATCTTTCTGATTTGCCGATTACAGTTAACTCGGGATCAAATATTAGTCTTTCGTGGTATGTGACACCAGGAGCGACACAATGTAAAAGTGTTGGCTGGGCCAGTGGTGGTGCAACATATAAAAACTCTGGAACAAATAAAACTTGTACTACAGTTTGTGCCGAAAATAATTCAGGGGCATGCAACAAGATTGGAACTGATGTTTTAGGTACAAACCTTAAGTATGAAAGTTATGCGACAGGTGGTAACTGCGCCTCACCTTATTTGAATTTTGAAAAAAACGGCACTTGTTCCACTGTCATGTCTAGTATTTATCATAGTACCTGGGGTTGTCCACAAGAAACATATACAACTAGCTGTTTGTGTACAATAGGTAATGTTGTGTCTACTACTATTATGAACGGAAGCTCAAATATTAAGCTAGATGTTCCAGCCACTTCAAATACTTATACCCTAACTTGCGATTATCCAAGCGGAACAGTTTCAGATACCGTAACTGTAAGTACAAATTAATTTTTATAAAGTGATATAATAAATGAAGTAAAAACAATGTCCAAACTACTTAAACAAAATATAATAATGTTAGGTGCAGCGGGGCTTTTGTTGGCTGGAGCTTTTTATATTTCATTTATATCAACACCGACAGATGTATCAGCAGCACAAGCAGGGAGCAATAACATCACTGGCTATGCTTGGTCTAGTAACACTGGCTGGATGGATTTTTCTACTAGCACTTATAATCCAAATGGAGTATTGGCAGACGGATCAGGAAATATTACTGGCTATGCATGGAGTGATAATATTGGCTGGGTAAAATTCGGAGGACTATCAAGCTTTCCAACCAATGGACCTGGAACTTTTTCAACTTCTACAAAAATCGTTAATGGTAATGTTATCGGATGGGCTCGTGCTTGTGCCGGTACATCAAATGGAGATTGTTCTAATATGAATAGCCGTACAGACGGATGGGATGGATGGATAAGTTTAAGAGGAACTGGTTATGGTGTTACATTCGACTCCAATTCAAAAAGATTTTCAGGCTTTGCTTGGGGATCAAACGTTGTTGGTTGGCTAGATTTTAGTAAAGTGCAATTATTAGAAACTGTAAATCCTGACCTTCCAATAGTCTTAAGTTCAAATCCAGCTTCTCCTATTACTATGAAAAGCGCCACTGATATTTCATGGACTTCAGGCGGGGCAAGCTTCTGTACCACAACAAAAAAGATGGGTACAGGTGCAGTCACAGTATTTTCAACAGACACTACAAGTGCAGGCTTAACTTCTGGGGAACTAAGTACAACAACAGTCTTCACCACTAGCTGTATAAATGCCGTTGGATATTCAGCAGCGGGTACTTTGGTGATAGATGTAAGTCCTATAACAGCTGATATTGTCACCGATAAGCCATCTGTTTCATATGGAGGAACAGCAAATATTACATGGTCTTCAACAGGTGCTACTTCTTGTACCTTGAAAAAGGATGGAAACCCATTTGGAACGAATGCAGCATCAAACTTGGTTGGAATTTCCTCTGGAGCAATAATAACCGATACAACATTTACCGTTTTTTGTACAAATGCTAATGGTGCCGTTTCACCAACAAAAACAATAATCTTAGGTGTAACAACTCTACCAGTTATCAACGACGTGACTGTTACTAGCCCTATCTATTCAGGACAATACAGTACAGTTGGCTTCACTGCAGATCATAGTAGCTATTGTAAAATAAATGGAGACGATGGTTCCTTCAAAGATTGGACAAACCTAACAGATGGATATATGAGTGGAAGTATGAATTCAAAAAAGCTTACTCTAAATACAAAGTTTACAGTAGTGTGTGAAAACGGTGTTGGAAATTCAACAACCTCATCAAAAATTGTTACTGTTAACCCAGTACCTCTAACCGTAATGTTTGTTGCAAATCCTAACCCTCATCCTTTTGCAAGCTCAACTTATCTTTCGTGGTCATCACCCGAAGCTGTTTCTTGTACACTACAGCAAGGAATCGGAGCTGCTGAGTCTGTTGCAAAAATTGGAGATAAAACAATCGCTGGTTTACCAAATGGCTCAACAAAATTCACAATAGTTTGTACAAAAGGCGCTGATTCTGTAAGTGATTCTGTAAGCGATTCTGTAACTGTTAATGTTGAGGATCCACAAATTATCGTAATCGACCCACTAAATCCAGAAGCTCCTAAATCTACCAAACATGGAATCGTAGCCTTGCCTTCTGAAATTGTTTGGGAAGTGCCAACACTTGATCCAACGAAACCATTGTTAGAAGAAAATTGTAAGATTAGCGCAACCGGTCCATATGGAGCCATTACTGATCTAACAGCCATTACTGGTAATGCAGACGGATATGTTACAGGTAGCGGAAGTTATTTCTCAGGTGATCTAGATGCAGGTGTTAAATTTACTTTAGTATGTAAACAAAGTGGAGTAGCAATGCCAACTGCAGACGATGGAGTAATAAGTGTACCTCCAGCAAAAACAGCAAGCTGCTCAGCTTCACAAAATTATGCATATAACGATACCGTGTGGACAATGATTAATGAAAGTGGAGATAAAATTACAAACGTAACATGGAGTGGCTTCGATGTAATTTCAGGAGTTTCGTATCCATTTACATTAAAGACAATTCCTACAAAGGATGCAAGTAAAATATATACATCTATTGGAACAAAAAATATTGTTGGTAGAGACAATAATAGTACTAGGGCTTGTCAGGGAAGTGTGATAATGCGTTTGAAACCAGGAACTAACATAAATATATAAAATAACAAAAGATGGGTTTCCGCGGAGCGGAAACCCATCTTTTGTTTATGTTCGCCGCCGGATAATCCATATATTGTATATGCCAGTATTGTGTCTTTGCGAGAAGCGAAGCGCCGTGGCAATCCAGGATTCAATTCAATTAGCCTAGATTGCCGCGCTACGCTCTCAAAGACACTCAACCAAGACATTATTTATTCTAATTGCTATTGAACTTAATTATTTTCTGATTAACCCGTTAAAGTTTTTGTTGATTTGTTGAAAATTTAAAGTCTAGCTTTTTTACGTCTAAAACATCTCATGTTATTTAAAACATAATTTTGTCAAAAAATATCATATTTTCGTCAACAAAAATTTTTCTCGGGTGAACCCGTTAAAGTTTTTACTAACACATTATGTATCTTTTGTGTTTAATTTACATTATTTACATAATTAGACCGTTTGCTACAACAAAAAATATAGTAAACTATTACATAATGCAAAAAAGTTTTTTTTAAGTTAAAATATATATAGTTATATGAACATTAGCTATTTAAAAACACATACAGAAAAGTCGCAAATAACTTTTTTATTAGTAAAAATTTTCTCGGGTAAATGGTACTAGAAAATAAACAACTAAAGGATTTTTTAATAGATACAGGCCTTGTTACAAAGACCGAGTATGATGATATTGAAAGTCTTGTAAATAAGGGCAAAATAAAAGATTCTCCAGAAAAAGTTTTAGTCAGTCAAGGAAAAATTTCCGAAGACGACTTACGTAGGGCACAAGCCTATGTTTTTGGCATTCCTTTTGTAGATTTGAAAAACCAAAAGATTGATTTCTCAGTTTTGTCATTGATCCCTGAGCCACTGGCCAGGAAAAATAATATTGTTGCATACAGAAAAAATATCGACTCTCTTGAAGTGGCGATGCTTGATATTCAAAACCTTTCTACTATTGAATTTATAAAAAAGAAGGTGGGACTAAAAATCTTACCAAGACTTACGGACTCTTCCTCTATCAAGGGAGCTGTACTTCAATATCAAAAAAGTTTGAAAGCAGAATTCGGTGACTTGATACAAAAGGACGTTCAGGCTCTTAAAGAGTCAGGAAGTTTAGGTGCAGGAGAAAAAGGGGAATCAATGGAAGAATCTTTGAAAAAGATGGCCGAAGACCTTCCCGTTGTTCGTATCGTTGAAACCCTTCTTAAACACGCCGCTTTGCAAAATGCTTCTGATATTCATATAGAGGTTATGGAGAATGACGTTCTTGTCAGATATAGAATAGACGGCATTTTACACGATGCCATGATTCTTCCAAAAATTGCGGCGACAAGTATTACAGCTAGAATAAAGGTTCTGTCAAATTTGAAACTAGATGAAAAAAGACTGCCACAAGATGGAAGATTTAATATTGATATAAATGCAGAAAAAGTATCATTTAGAGTTTCTATTATCCCCACATATTTTGGTGAAAAAACAGTTATGCGTCTTTTGAGAGAAAACGTAGGCTCATATTCTTTAGAGTCTATGGGATTCCATGGATCAAACTTGGAAAAGTTGCATGAAGCAATGCGACAGGCAAACGGAATGATCCTTACAACAGGACCTACTGGATCAGGTAAAACGACAACTCTTTATACAGTATTAGAATTATTAAACTCTGCGGACGTTAATATCGCAACAATTGAAGATCCTATTGAATATCAAGTAGCTAGAATTAATCAAACCCAGGTAAAGCCTGAAATAGGTTTTACTTTTGCAAACGGCCTTAGATCTTTGGTAAGACAAGACCCAGATATTATTATGGTGGGGGAAATAAGAGACAATGAAACGGCGTCGCTTGCCGTTAACGCAGCTCTTACGGGGCACGTAGTACTTTCTACTCTACACACCAACTCAGCCGCCGGAGCTATACCGAGACTTCTAGATATGAAGATAGAAGCTTTTCTTCTTGTTTCAACTATAAATATTGTTCTAGGACAAAGACTTATTAGAAAGCTGACAAAAGATAAGGAGAAATACCTTTTAACAAAAGCTGAGCTTACATCTTTAGCCAAAATTGTTAATTTAGACAAGGTTTTAGAAACATTAAAGTCCGAAAATATAGTTGGCAAAGCTGACACCTGGGAAAATATTTACTTTTACAAAGCAAAACCATCTTTGGATGCTAAAGACGGCTTCGCTGGAAGAATAGGTATTCATGAAATATTAAAAATGACTTCATCAATAAAGGATTTGATTATGAAAGGTGCTACCTCACAAGAAATAGAAATCCAAGCTAAAAAAGAGGGAATGCTTTCTATGATTGAGGATGGAATATTTAAATGTGCTACGGGTATGACCACCATAGAGGAGGTTTTGCGTGTGGTAACTGAGTAAGTTTAAAGATAAAAAAGTAAAAAGTAAAAATAAAATTCAAAAACAAAATGAAGTTTCGTTTCAAAGCAATTAAAAAAAATGGCGGTAAATATGAGGATATAAAAGAATCCAATGATAAGTTTACGCTGTACGAAGAGTTAAAAGCTGAAGGCGATACTCTTATCTCTGCCTCAGAAGTAACCAAATCTAAATTTGAAATTACTATCCCTTTTTTAAACTCAGTACCGGAACACCAAAAAATAATTTTTGCTAGAAATCTTGGTTCTATGATAAAAGCAGGGCTGCCTCTTGCTAAAGGGCTCGATATCTTGAAGAAACAAATTACAAATAAAAGATTTCAGAGTGTTATCGAGTCATTGGAAGTAGAAATTAGAAAAGGAAATCCACTAAGCCAAGCGTGTTCACAATACCCTGATGTTTTTCCTAAACTTTTTGTATCTATGGTTAAAGCTGGAGAGGAGTCAGGTAAATTGTCCGAGTCATTGCAAATAGTTGCAAACCAAATGGATGGAACTTACAAACTCAAGCAGAAAGTGAAGGGGGCAATGGTATATCCAGGAGTTATTATTTCTATAATGATTATTATCGGAGTGCTCATGCTTGTCTATGTTGTTCCCGGCATCACAGCAACATTTAAGGATTTAAAAGTTGAGCTACCATTACTTACAAGAATTCTTATCAACTCAAGTGATTTTCTAAAAAATAATATTTTACTGTGCTTATTCGGGCTTATAGCGATTATTTTGGGATTTTATTTTGCACTCCATTCAAAACCTGGTAAAAAGTTTTTTGATTTTGTTGTTTTAAAGATTCCTGTTGTTGGCGATCTTGTAAAAGAAACCAACTCAGCCAGAATAACAAGAACAATTTCATCTCTTCTGTCTTCAGGCGTTCCATATGCAGAAGCAATTTCTATAACAAGAGATGTTGTGCAAAATGGTAACTATAAAGATCTTTTGACCATTGCAATGAGCACCGTAGAAAAGGGAGGTGCAATGTCGGGTGTCTTTATGGAAAACACAAAACTGTGCCCAGTGTTTATAGCTGAAATGATGGTTGTGGGAGAAGAAACTGGTAAAATGCCTGACATGCTTATGGAAGTTGCCACTTTTTATGAAGAATCTGTGGATCAAAAAACAAAAAATATGTCCACAATCATTGAGCCCGTGCTTATGGTAATCATTGGAGTCGCTGTGGGCTTTTTTGCACTAGCAATGATCAAGCCGATATATTCTTTAATGGACTCAATATAATTATGGTCAAACTAAATACACAAAATAAATTACTATTCGGATTTACTCTGATAGAAACATTATTAGTAATCGCGATACTGGCCATATTGGCTTTAATGATCGTCCCATCTTTTAGTAAAGTTGGAGGAAGTGAAGCATTAGATACAACAATGGTTTCTACAATTTCTATATTAAACGAAGCAAGATCATCCGCGGTTTCTTCAAAAGATGCTTCAAGTTATGGTGTAAGGATTTTGAATGACCGACTAATTTCTTTTAAAGGTAGTTATGGTACAGACAACAAGGAGGTCACGATTTCAAGTCTTGTCGCAATAAGTACATCTACGGGCATAGGTACAGATATTGTTTTTAATAATGTTTCTGGAAATACAAACGCGAGTGGCACTGTTACCATAACAGTTTTAAATGATCCACTCAAAACAAGAACAGTTAGAATATATTCTACGGGAGTAATAGAGAAGAATTAAATAGTGCAAGTTTAAAATAATGAATAAAGTAAACTTAAAAAAAGGTTCTGGTATTGTTGAAATTATAATAGCAATTTCTATTTTTACTGTGATTTTGGGCACGTTAATTACAGCAAGTAATCTATACCTTTCTGGGGCAGCTGAAAATTTAAAATCTACAAAAGGCGCTTATTTAGCCGAAGAGGGAATAGAAGCTATCAAAATAATCAGAGATTCAAACTGGTCAAATATAAGCGCTCTAAATGACAATGTAAATTATTATTTATATTTTGATACGTCATCTTCCACCAGTAATATTTGGAAAGCTACAACCACTACTTCAAACATAGATTTATTTGTCAGAACATTCAAACTTAATCCAGTTTACAGAGATGCAAATGGAAGAATTATTTCAAATGGAGGAGCTCTAGATCAAAACACAAAAAAAGTCACTGTGGATATATCATGGAAGACAAAAAATGCTACCACAACAAAAAATCTTTCTACGTATATAACAAACATTATATAAAGCAATGATTACAAATTTTAAAAAACAAAATAGTACGGGATTCACATTAGTAGAGATGATAATATATGTCACACTAATGACTCTTGTCACTATTATTACAATACAGTCTCTGATTGTGGTTTTAAAATCGAATAGGAACTCATTTGTTGAAAATAACATTAGAAATTCTGGATATGGAGCTATGGAAGGGATGTTGAGAGAAATACGTTTATCAGAAAGCATAGACCAAGTCTCGGGCGGAATATTACAAATGAAACAAAACGGAGGAACGAATATAGTAAAATTTGCCACTTCTTCAAATTATTCTCTAGATTTTTATGAGGGAACAGACACACCAACACTTTTCGGCCCACTAACACCTAAGGGTGTTTTAGTTAAAAGTTTAATATTCACACCAATAAACACAGGCAAGTCTCTAGCGGTGAGAATACAAATGGAGCTTGAAGCTAATAAAGAAGGTCAGATAGTAAGAGAATGGTTTTATGATACAGCAATATTGAGAGGCTCATACTAAAAATAGTATAAGGAATAAAAAGAAACTATGGCATATATTATAAGAAAAAAAAATATTAACATCAAAAGCGGCTACGTGATGCTTTTGACCACAATTATTTTTATGATGGTTTCTACTGTGATTATTTTTGGTCTCTCTACTCCAATAATTAAACAGATTTTAGCAGTAAGAGATGTGTGGAGCGGAAAACAAAGTTATTTTCTATCCGAAGCAGGAGCAGAGGATGTTTTGTATAGACTTAAAGATGCAACATATAGCCAGCAAGTTGGTTCTGTCGAATCAATCACTTTAGATGGGTATGGAGCTACAACAACTTTTTCAGGTTCACTTTCAGGTATCGATGGTTTGACGGTAACCACCCTTTCTGACCAAAATGGCTATGATAAAAAGATTGAAACGAAAGTTAAAAAAGGAAGCGGAGTTTCATTTGTATATGGGGTACAGGTTGGACAAGGAGGGTTTACGATGTCAGGAAGCTCAGGAATTATTGGAAATGTTTTTTCAGGCGGTCCAATCATTGGTTGCTCAAGTTGTTTTATCACTGGTTCGGCAATTGTATCAAATAGTCCAAGTATGACCTCGGATCAATCAAACGAAACACCAGTTTCAGCCCCGGACTCAATAAATTTTGGCGATACAAATTCCACCGAGGATGTTGCACAAAGTTTTAAAGTTTCATCAACATCTGCATTAACACAGATCTCTTTATATATTAAAAAAATTGGAAGCCCAGATAGTCTTACTGTAAAAATAATAAAAAATAGTGGAAGTTCACCTAGCTCAAATGCTAATGACGTTATCTCATCCGCAACGTTAAGTTCTTCACTCGTAACAACAAACTTTGACTGGATTGATGTATCTTTGGCGCCAAATCCAAAACTCACCCCTGGCACAACATACTGGATTGTCTTAGATGGTTCAAAGGGTAGTATAAGCAAAAAATATGTAATCGGCGCAAACCTTGATACAAATTATTCTTCTGGAACATCAAAGATCGGATCATTAGGAGGGAATTGGGCCAATACCGGATATGATACTTATTTTAAAATATATTTAGGAGGGTTTTTTGGAACAATACTGGGCGAAGATCCAAACAACCAGTTAAATATAGGAACACTAGCAAGCGACATGGTATGGGCACACAATGTTTCTTACGTTGAAGCCAGCGGACCTGTAAGATGTCAAAGTGAAATCGGTAATAATAAATCATGTGATCAATCTTACGAAGATCCATCACCCTCATCTCTACCTGTTTCAGACGGAAATATTACAGTGTGGAAAGATGAGGCAACAGCAGGAGGTGTTATAAATGGGGACTATAGTTTAGGTGGATCATCACATGCATCACTCGGACCTAAAAAAATAGATGGTGATTTAGAAATTAGTGGTAGTGGAGTTCTTACTATTACAGGAACTCTTTATGTGACGGGCAAGTTAATAATAAGTGGTTCTGGAATAATAAAACTCAATTCATCTTATGGTGCAAACAGTGGGATTATGGTTGTTGACGGTAGAGTGGACATTGGGGGTAGCACAGATGTAACGGGATCTGGACAACCAGGTAGCTATATTATGCTAGTTAGCAACAGCGCGTGTCCTACAGGTGAATCTTGTGACGGTCACCCTGCAATAAACATGTCGGGTTCAGGAGGAGCTGTAATATTAAATGCTCAAAAAGGCACGATTAATTTTTCAGGAAGTGCAAATGCAAATGAGGCTACTGCAAACATGATTACAATGTCTGGAAGTACCGTAGTCACTTATCAAAGCGGAATAGCTAATACAAACTTTTCTTCTGGACCATCAGGAGGGTTTGAAATTTCAGGATGGAAGGAATTGGAGAACTAAATTTAAACTAATAAAAAGTCACAAGGAAAAATACAAATTGGGGTTTTCGCTTTGCGAAAACCCCAATTTGTATTTCCTCCAGTAAGTGTTATTATTTATTTAATGGACAAAGAAAACAAAACAATCAATATAAGTATTACGGCGGAATCTATTTTTAAAGGAATAGCTCTTATTTTATTGATTTGGTTTTTGTATTTTATAAAAGATGTAGTTTTGGTGGTTTTGGTAGCTGTAGTGATAGCTTCTGGAATGGAACCCTTAATTGCATGGTTCAATAAGTACAAAATAAACCGTCTTTTTGCGTCAATTATTTCTTATATTGGAATAGTCGGTATATTCACTGGCCTTATGTTTTTCTTTGTGCCAGCCGTTCTAGATGAAGCAGCTTCTTTTCTTGAAGAATTGCCAAAATATTTAGAATCAACTACGCTTTGGAATCCTTTAAATATAAATAGTGAAAATATTTCAACCTCTCAAAAAATGGTTCAAACTTTGTCTGATGGCGTTAATAATCCAAACGAATTAGTTTCTACAGCACAAAATCAAATCAGGACAAATATTTCCGGCACCAGTTTCGGCCTGGGGGATTTGATAAGAAGTATTCAGCAAATCTCATCAAACGTTTCTGACGGATTTGTTAAAATTATAAGCGTTATTTTCGGAGGACTTTTGTCTTTCGTTTTGATAATAGTTTTGTCTTTCTATTTCCTTGTTCAAGAAGATGGAGTCGCGAACTTTTTGCGTTTGATCACTCCAGTGCAACATGAAAACTACATTATAGGTTTGTGGAAAAGATCTCAAAGAAAGATTGGTCAATGGATGCAAGGACAGATTTTGCTTGGTGTTATCGTAGCTGTCTTATTGTATTTGGGTCTTATGATACTAGGTATAAAAAATGCATTACTTTTAGCGGTGCTTGCCGGGGTCATGGAAATCATTCCAATGTTTGGTCCTATTTTGTCGGCCATACCAGCCATTATGATGGCTTTTGTCGGAGGGGGATTTACCTCAGCTATTCTTGTTCTCGGACTTTGTACTATAGTTCAACAGTTTGAAAATCATCTTATATATCCCTTAGTTGTAAAAAAAGTTGTTGGAGTTTCTCCTGTCGTTGTAATATTGGCACTTATTATTGGGTACGATTTGGCCGGATTTTTAGGTATAGTCTTGTCAGTTCCAATGGTATCAGCCCTCATGGAGTTTGTTGATGACATAGAAGAAAAGAAAGGTCATCATTTGAAAAAAGTAGAATAGTTTTACAAATATAGTTAGATATCAAATCATAATGACTGGCCCATCTGAACCAAAAGCGAAAAAATTTTATATAACTACAACATTACCGTATGTTAATGCAGATCCACACATTGGACATGCCTTAGAATTTGTTCGTGCAGATATAATTGCGAGATATAAAAAACTTCAAGGTTTTGATGTATTTTTTAATACAGGAACAGATGAACATGGTTTAAAGATCTTTAGAAATGCTGAAGCAAAGGGAATGATCCCGCAAAAATATGTGGATGAATATACCAATAAGTTCAAGGCGCTTTTACCTCTTCTAGGTATTTCTTCCGATATTGTTTTTACAAGAACGACGGATGTTCACCATATCAAATCGGCACAAGAATTTTGGAAACTGTGTGATAAAAATGGTTTTATATATAAGAAAAATTATACAGTTAACTATTGTGTTGGATGTGAGCTTGAAAAAGCAAACTCTGAGCTTGTTGATGGAAAATGCCCAGACCACCCAAATTTGAAAATTGAATGTATTGATGAAGAGAACTATTTTTTTAAATTTTCTGTTTTTCAAAATAGACTTATGGATATTTACAAAAATAATCCTGAGTTTGTTATTCCAAACCACAGACTAAATGAAATTAAGTCTTTTGTTGAACGAGGTTTAAACGATTTTAGTATTTCAAGGTTGAAGACAAAGATGCCATGGGGAATAGAAGTACCAACAGACTCAAATCATGTTATGTATGTTTGGTTTGATGCACTTGTAAATTATATTTCTGCTATTGGATGGCCAGATGATATGAAGAAGTTTAATACATGGCAGGTGGAAACAGGTGGAATGGTTCAATATTGTGGAAAAGACAATCTTAGGCAGCAAGCATCAATGTGGCAAGCTATGCTTTTGGCTGCCGATTTAACCCCTTCAAAAACCATTATAATAAACGGTTTTATTACTGGCGCAGGCGGAATAAAAATGAGTAAATCTATTGGAAATGTTATTGATCCTTTGGAAATAATTAATGAATATGGAACAGACGCAGTAAGATATTATTTTGCTAGAGAAGTATCTCCATTTGAAGACTCTCCATTTACAAAAGAAATGTTTAAGGACGCTTATAATGCGAATCTTGCAAATGGTCTTGGAAATCTTGTAAGTAGAGTAATGACGATGGCACAAAATAATATCGATGAACCTGTAGAAGTGGGGGAATCGATTCTTTCACAAGATTTTAAAAGTTCGGTGGAAAAATTTAATCTTCAAGAAGCCACAAATGTTATTTGGAAAAAAATAGGAGAGCTTGATTCAAAAATTCAAACTACGCAACCTTTTAAACTCGTAAAAACAGACAAAGAAAGGGCAGTAGAAATAATCAGAGAGCTTGTAAAAGGTGTTTATGAGATAGCTGTGTATCTTGAGCCAGTGCTTCCAGAAACATCAAATAAAATTAAGAAACTGATAAAGGAAAACAAAAAGCCAGAAATACCACTATTCGTTCGCAAGGATTAAAATAATATAAAAAGTTATATTCCATCTATTCAAATATTACAATAAGTAATATATAATATAAAAATGAGTATAAACAATAAAACAAGACCTCTAACGATATTTTTATTGTTTGTTGTTTTTTCTATTATATCTACTATAAATATTTTTGTATTTAAAGGCAGTCAGAAATATTTTCCTTTTTTAAATCATACCGCAGCCGTTGATTTGGCTTTTCCAGATTTTTCTTATGATCTTATAAATGGCAACACAGAGGCGGAAATTTCTGGGTATACCGGTGCAGGTGGCAATGTAACTATTCCAGGCACACTTGACGGATATCCAGTCACTAGTATTGCAACGACTACTTTTGGTGCTAACACTTCAATAACTGCTGTAATTTTCCCGGACAGTTTAGTTAATATTGGAGTTCAGGCATTTGCTAGTACAACTGGACTGACAAGTATAACGTTTGGTGCAAATAGCCAATTGGCAAGTATCGCTGACGGAGCGTTTTATGGAATTCCTAATTGGCAAATGTTAACAATTCCTAGCACTGTAACCAATATAGGGAATGAAGCATTTGCTAACAACAATGCACTTGCTGAAGTATATTTCCTGGGTAATGCACCCACAGTAGGTAGCGGAATATTTGCAAGTTCATCTGATCCTTTTATCATACGATATTATGCTTCAACTACAGGATGGAGCAATCCGTTATGGAATGGATATACAACGGCATCATATACAAATCCAGCAATTAGTATTACGGACTTCATAAATAGCATCACTATTCGTAACGGGGAAACAGTCACAGGTAGTGGTTTTAACGTCGCTGTTACGATTCCATATATTAATGATGTTACTAATTTAATACCAACCTACACGACAGAAACACCGGGTGTTGTAGTAATGGTAGGAAATACATCACAGACAAGTGGTGTGACAGAAAATGATTTTACAAATCCCGTAATTTACACAATCATTGTTCCTGATACTCCAACCCAGAATTTTATTGTCACAGTCACCGTCGGGCCACAGCCAAGAAGAAGAACTCCGATAGTAGTTGAAGAATTAGTTATTACTCCAACAGAAATTTTGCTTCCTCAGGCTACAAATACTGAGGAGATCATCGCCACTACAACAGTAGCTACGACTACTGAAATAGTAATACCAGAATTTTGTTTCGGAAAGAACCTACAGCCATACAAATTTGATAAAGATGTAAAACAACTACAAAGATTTTTGAATAGCCACGGTTTTGATGTTACTAAAACTGGCGCAGAATATAATTTCTACGATACAAAAACCGTTAGTGCAGTCTCATTATTTCAAGAATATTATGCAGACGATATACTTACACCCGTAAACCTTAAAAAGGGAACGGGGAACTTTGGAAACAGCACAAGGAAGAAGGTCAACGATCTTTTGGGTTGTAAAACAATTTTTGAAGAGGCCTCTACTACACCAGAGCACATTATCGCTGTTAATAATGATCTAATTATCCGACCAGAACAGTCCGGTATGTATACAAAAGATACAGATGTAGGAAAAGTAATCATTGACGTTCCTGTTTCAGCGATACTAAGCAAAACGACTTTTACTACTAAAAACCCACCTTTAACTATAAGCAATAAAAATTTAGTAATGAATAATACATGGTTAGTAAATAAGTCGTTTTATGATGTTACTGCTAAAGATGAAAACCAAAATCTAATTCATACATTTAATGTTCCGATAACCTTAACTTTGCCACTACCATCAAACATTTCCAATACGAATGATCTAGGTGTGTATTGGTTGGATGAAACAACCAATGAGTGGGTATTAATTCCAGATGCGGTTTTTGTTAATGGGGAAGCTATTTTTCAGGTTGACCACCTTACAAGATTTGCCATTTTTAGTACAGGGAATGAGCCAATTGTTCCTGAAGTTTTAGTAGTTGTGCCTGAGGAGGATATTCCACCAGAACAAATTCCACAAAAACAGCCAGAAACACAACAAACAGCGACTCAAAATGATGGAAAAGTTGATATCTCTCAACCAACACCACGCACTATTACCGATTCCATAAAAGAAACATATGAACAAGCAGCAGTTGCAATTCAAGAGACGTACAAAGAAACTGTAGTTATCGCAAAAGCAACAGCAAAGGCAACAAAAGAAATAGTAAATAGCCCAACAGGTTCTGTCGTAACAAAAACAGTATCTACCGTTGGAGTTGTTGCAGGAGCAAGCGTCTCTGTATCTACCGTGGCCTTTGCTACACCAGTTTCTTTCACAGAAATCTGGCTTATTCCAACAAGACTCTTTGGACTATTACTTGGTGCGCTCGGTGTCAGAAGAAAGAGCAGACAGTGGGGAACAGTATATGATTCTGTAACAAAAAGACCTATTGATCCTGCATACGTATCTCTTATAAACATGAAGACTCACAAAGAAGTAATGAATGCCATTACTGATCTTGATGGAAGATATGGATTCCTTGTGCTTCCAGGTAAATATAAAATAGTTGCTGAAAAAACAAACTACAAATCACCTTCAAAACAGATGATGGGTAGAGCATTTGATGAAGTTTATAACGACCTATACTTTGGAGAGGAGATTGTTGTAAAACAAGAAGGAGAAATAATCACAAAAAATATTCCGATGGACCCACAAGCCTTTGATTGGAACGAATTTAATAAGAAGAAAACAAACTTAAATACATTTATAAAAGCTAAGGATATTCTTTGGGCTAGAATATCAAAGGTATTGTTCTTTGTAGGTGCCCTCATTTCTCTTATTGCACTCATATTTGCCCCAGCACCTTACAACTTTGTCATCGCAGGATTCTATGTAGTAACCTACATCTTGAACTATGTCGTATTCAAAACAAAGAAGTCGGGTATTCTAAAAGAAAAAGAAACAAAGCTTCCCCTATCATTCGCTATTGTAAATATATACCGAGAAGGAGAAAATACGCCACTTACAAAGAAGATTGCCGATAAACTTGGTGCATACTACGCCTTGGTACCAAAAGGAAATTACTATATTAAAATAGATAAAAAAGAGGCTGACGGAACATACAAAGAGGTACTGAAGACAAAGGTTATGGAAATCAATACAGGAATCATTAATAATGATTTTGAGGTTTAATATCAGACTATGATCAAATACATTGATATTCACTCACACCTCGGCTTTGAAGATTTTGGGAAAGATTTAAAAGAGGTTTTAAAAAGAATGCAAGATTCTGGCGTAGCCACAATTACTATTGGGACGGATCTCGAAAGTTCTAAAGAAGCTGTAAAAATAGCAAATGAAAATGAAAACATTTTTGCTTGTATAGGTTCTCACCCAGCAGACAAAAAAGATTTTGTTTTTAATGAATCTGATTTTGAGGAATTAGTGAAAAATCCTAAAGTGGTGGCAATAGGGGAGTGCGGACTCGACCATTTTCATTTAGAAGATGAATCCAGTCAAGGACTCACCTTGACGCGTCAAGGTGAGTCCTTGACTGAGAGAACTAGTAAGGAAAAAGATCGTCAACAAAAAGAATTTATAAAACAAATCGAATTTTCTATTAAATATAATAAGCCATTAATGCTTCACATACGAGATGCATATGAAGACGCATATGAAATACTTAGTAAATACAAAGGCAAAGCAAGAGGAAATATGCATTTTTTTGCCGGAAGTTTAGAGTGGGCAAAAAAGTTTATAGATTTAGGCTACACAATATCTTTTACCGGGGTTATTACCTTTCCCTCGACAAAGCTCGGGACGGGTGCTCGACAGTATGATGAAATAATCAAAAACATTTCTCTCGATAAGATTCATGCAGAAACTGATTCTCCTTATGTTGCTCCTGTTCCTTATAGAGGAAAAAGAAATGAACCCACCTATGTAATAGAAGTGATCAAAAAAATTGCTGAAATACGAGGTGAAGATTTTGAAACTGTCAGAATACAGCTCTTAGAAAACGCTAAACGAATTTTTTTGACTTTAAATAATAAAAATGTATAGTTCTGGAGCAGAAGTAAGCGTTTTTGTGTTGATATTAAAATACAAATTGGACTGGAGGATATAAATGAAGACGAAAAAGGGTTCTTTGCGTCAGATGACAATGTTTTTGAAGGTGCTTTTTTCCGTGATCAGGGATGTCTGGGATGAGGTTGATGAGAACAACGTTAAAGAGCTGATGACGAATAAGGAAGAGCTTGAAAGGATTGTGAGGAACACGCTTTTAAAGCCGAAACTTGATAAGCGTTATGTAAGGCTAAATCAGTTTGACATATGTTTTAAGAAAGACCTCAAACGCATAAAGAATATTGCTGGCTATAACATAGGGTCATAATAAAAGAATCACACAGTTCATTAGTTTGAGGAAGCCTCCGCGTCGTCGGTTATGACGCGGAGGCTTTTACTATTATTTCTAATAAGTTTATATTGATTTTTATATTGATTATATTTATGTTATCGTAATAATAATGGAACCTAAAATTTTAATTACAAAACCCAGCGCAGAATATGAGCTTATAGATAGCGGTAACGAAGAGAAGCTTGAGCGCTATGGTAAATATGTTTTGAGAAGACCAGATCCACAAGCTCTGTGGAATAAAACTTTACCTGAAACAGACTGGAAAAATGTTGATGCAACTTTCGATGCAAACAGAAAGGTTTGGAAAAAGAAAAATGAGAGCATGCAAAACGAATGGCGGATTTCTTTTGATGACCTTAAATTTAATATTAAGCCTACCGCCTTTAAACACACAGGAATTTTTCCTGAACAAGAACAAAACTGGATTTTTATTAAATCAAAGATAAATGATGCCAAAAGACCAATAAAAGTACTAAATCTTTTTGGATACACTGGAGGGGCGACTCTTGCAGCACTTTCAGCGGGAGCAGAAGTCGCACACGTTGATGGTTCAAAATCTGCCATAACTTGGGCGAAAGAAAATGCTGAACTATCCGGGTTTGATAAAAAGCCAGTCAGATGGATTATTGATGATGCGAGAAAATTTGTAATGAGAGAAATAAAACGAGGTGGAAAGTATGATGGAATAGTAATGGATCCACCATCTTTTGGTAGAGGAGGAAAGGGTGAAATATGGAAAATTGAAACAGATTTTATCAAACTTTTGGAGGAGTGTTCTAAAATACTTTCTGACAACCCACTTTTCTTTTTAGTAAATGGCTACGCCGCCGGATATTCTTCCACAGCATATTATAATGCGCTTAAACCCATAGTCGAAAAATATGGTGGAGGATTTGAAATGGGAGAGCTCTCAATAAAAGAATCTAAAGCAGGCAGACTTTTACCCTGCGGTATTTTTGTAAGATGGTCTAAATAGTATAGTGTATTGTCATTCCCGCGGAGGCGGGAATCTAGTGTTGTGTTGAATTAATACTGGATCCCCGTATTCACGGGAATGACACAATCAGAAATTTTACAATTATGTTATAATCCTTGTGTTATTAGTTTAATTAATTTAATAAAATTATGGAAGAAAACAAAGAATGTTGTATGGGAGGAGAAAGTTCTTGTATGTTTATGAAGCATCATGGATGCAAAAAAATAATGGTTTTTATTGTCGCTATGGTAGTGGCATTTATTGTAGTAAAAGCATTTGATGGTAGAGACAACAGAGATGCACAAAAAGATACTATAGTAGTAAGTGGAAAGGGAGAGCTTACAGTCAAACCAGATATTGCAAACATATCTTTTTCAGTAATGGAGGAAAATATGGATGTATCAATAGCGACAGATGCTGTAAATACAAAAATTGCAAAAATAGTAGCAGGTCTTAAGGCAAACGGAGTTGATGAAAAAGATATAAAAACAACTGGATATAACATTTATCCAAGATATGATTATGTAAATTCACAGACGTATCCATATGGCGGAAAGCAAGTTCTAGCTGGATATGATGTAACACAAAGTATTCAAGTAAAGATAAGAGATCTTTCAAAGTCAGGAAAGATAGTCACTGATCTAGGAACTCAAGGAGTTACAGATATGAGTGGTTTAAATTTCACAAACGATAAATATGATGATTTACTTAAAGAAGCAAGAGACCAAGCTATCGTACAAGCAAGAACAGAAGCAAAAAAGCTTGCAAAATCTCTTGGTGTAAGACTTGTTAAAATAGTTGGATATTCAGAAGGAGGAAATAATTATCCAGTTTATTACGACAGAGCCATGATGAGCTCTGCTCCAATGGCAAAAGGTGCTGAAGCAGTATTGCCAACAGGTGAAAACAAGATTACTTCAAATGTAAGCATTACTTACGAGATAAGGTAATTAGCTTGTAGGAGGTAGGGCGTAGCTTCTTAGGAAAACAGAGACAAATACAAGAGCGACTCGTTTACGAGTCGCTCTTGCTTTTTACCATTATTATTGGTATTGTATACGAAAGCCCGAAAGGGTGGTTTTTTAAAGGAAAATTTTATTAATAAAATCAATTATGTCAAAAATATCAAACTATATTGCAGAAACAAAGGAGGAAATGAAACATGTTAGCTGGCCAACAAAAAACCAGACTTTTATGTTTACTATGCTTGTAATTTTTATTTCAATAGCGGTATCAGCATATTTAGGACTTTTTGATTACTTATTCTCACTAGGACTTAAGAATATTATTTAATAATTTAACTTTTGGAAGTTTTTCTAATGAGCTAAAAAGCTACTTCCTACCAACTAATTAAAATGGCAAAACAAACAATAGAAAGCGGAAGACACTGGTATGCTATACACACATACGCTGGCTACGAAAATGCAGTCGCAAGAAACCTTAAACAAAGAATAGATTCTTTGAATATGAACGACAAGATTTTTAATGTAGTCGTTCCAGTAGAAAAGAAAATTAAAATCAAAGGAAACAAAAGAGTTGAAGAAGAAGAAAAAATTTATCCAGGTTACATTTTGGTAGACATGATAGTTACCGATGAATCTTGGTTCGTAGTCAGAAACACTCCTCGCGTTACTGGATTTGTAGGAACAGGAGTTCACCCAGTACCACTTACAGAAAAAGAAGTAGCATTCTTCTTGGGCAGAATGGATATAGATAAAGTTTCTCATGCCGTAGACTTTGTTGCCGGAGATACCGTTAAGATTGTAGACGGACCTTTCAAAGATCTAGAAGGCAAGATAAGCGAGATAGATGGAGAGAAGGGCAAAGCAAGAGTCATGGTGCTTATGTTCGGAAGAGAAACATCAGTAGAACTTGATTTATTACAAATAAGAAAGGCCTAAAAGATTCTTTACTTTTCAGATTATATTTGATAAGTTAAACAAGCCTCTGATTAACTAACTAAAATAAAAAAATGGCCAAAAAAATATTAAAAAAATTAAAACTTCAGATTCCAGCAGGTAAAGCTACACCAGCTCCACCTATAGGACCAGCTCTTGGACAAGCAGGTATAAACATTGGTGACTTCGTCAACAAGTTTAATACAGCTACTAAGGCTCAGATCGGAGATACTCTACCTGTAGTTATTACAGTTTATGAGGATAGATCATATGATTTTATTCTAAAAACCCCACCAACAGCTGGAATGATATTGAAAGCGATAGGTGTTGAAAAAGGTTCAGGTAAACCAAATACAGTTAAAGTAGGTACCATCACAAAAGCTCAAGTTAAGGCGATTGCTGAGAAAAAAATGATTGATATGAACGCAAACGATATCAATGCAGCCATGAAAATGGTGGAAGGTGCAGCAAGATCAATGGGCGTCGAAGTCAAATAAAACATCGTGGGACGGTGGTTTATAACTTCGACGGACCTTTCCAGATATTTTTGGAGTGAAAGCGAACAAAAATATCGAAAAGGTGTACTGCTCCTGTAAGGAGTTGATGTTAAGTAAATTCAAAGATAAAAAAGTAAAGAGCAAAAATTAATACAAAAGGGGGGGGGGGGGGGCCCCGCCTTTTGTATTATCATCCCGCAATACTATTATTTATATTCAAGTGTTTGTTTTTTATTTGAATGTAGTAAAATTATACACATGGAAAACCAAAAATTTGTAAGACCAAGTTGGGATGAATATTTTATTCAATTAACAGAAATAATAGGGAACAGAGGCACATGTGACCGAGGACGCGTCGGATCAATTATCACTAAAGATAAAAGAATTTTATCTACAGGATATGTTGGCGCACCAGTAGGGCTACCAAGCTGTGATGAGGTTGGACATGAATTGCAGACAGTAACAAAAGAGGACGGAACAATATCAAAACATTGTGTTAGAACTTCTCATGCTGAACAAAACGCGATAAACAATGCAGCGCGCATCGGGATAGCTATTGAAGGCGGAACTCTATATTGTAAAATGACACCATGCTACAAATGTGCACAAAGTATTATCAACTCTGGTATTAAAAGAGTTGTATCTGTTATGGATTATCACGGAGGAGCTAGAAGTAAAGAGATATTTGAAAAAGCCGGTGTTATTTTTGAATTATTGAACAAGGAGACAATGACTTACGCTAATATGAAATAATAAAATATATGAAGAAAATTATTTTAGCAGTAGTTGGATTACCAGGCGCCGGCAAAACGGAGGTGATGGAATATATAATTAAAAAAACTAGCTGGCCAAAAGTATATTTTGGTGAGATTACTTTTGACGAAATGAAAGTAAGAGGTTTAGATGTTAATGAGAAAAATGAAAGGGAAGTCAGAGAAGATTTGAGAGCAAAATTTGGACTACTTGTTTACGCAAAGCGCATTATAGAAAAAATTAAAAACATATCAGGTGCTCAATCTATTTTAGTAGAAAGTTTATACAGCTGGGAAGAATATTTAGAATTTAAAAAAGAATTTGGTGATAGTTTTAAAGTTTTGGCCACATATGCGTCTCCCGATACTCGTATAAAAAGGTTAACAAACCGACCAATTCGGCCGCTAAAAAAAGAGGAGGTAATTTCTCGAGATTATTCACAAATAGAGAACTTACATCAAGCCGGGCCTATAGCGAGGGCTGATTTTACTGTAATGAATGAGGGAGGAAAAGAAGATATGTATAGACAATTAGATACAATTCTTGCAGAAATTTTAAGCAACTAGCTTTTGATATTCAAAAGTGTTATTTTTGTATTAGAAAAAGTACACTAGAAAAAGGGGTTATTTCAATGACAAATAAAAAAGGTTTTTTGGCTGCCCTGGATGGCGGAGAAGGTTCAGGAAAAAGCCTTCTCATGAAAAAAATCCTGAAGTACTTCGGCGAAAGGGTACTCATTACCCGTGAACCCGGAGGATCTCCTTATGCTGAGGAAATAAGGAAAATAATTCGTGATTCTGTAAACGCCAAACAGGCTGATGCAGAAACAATGTTCGGACTTTTCTGGGCGGCCAGAGCTGACCACTTAAGAAATACTATCATCCCAGCCATTAAAAATGGGAAGATAGTAATAAGCGATAGGTTCGATTCGTCTACTTTCGCTTATCAAATATGTGCTCAGAAGGCGAGACATTTGGAGCAACTGTTTTGGAACACGAGGAGTCTCTTTCTCGGTGACAATACACCTGATATTTATGTTTATTTGGATATAGATCCAAAAATCGGGCTTGCGAGGAAAAAAAATCAAATTGATGAAAAGCCAAATCATTTTGATGAAAAAGAACTTGCGTTTCATGAAGACGTCCGCAAAGGCTTCAAAGAGTTTTTCTCGCAACACGGTCATGGAATAAAGAGCTTGATTATTAATGCAGAACAGTCAGAAGAAGATGTCTGGCAGGACTTCAAAAAAATAATCGAAGCACTTATCGATAAGTAAAACGGGCCCGGAGCTGCTATGCTCCGGGCCCATTATTTTATTCCTTATCTTTTCCTTACAAGTTCGACATAGTCAAACTTGTAGATGTGTTTATCGTCCATCGGATGATTTTGTACTGCGGATGTAACCCACTCTCTCTCATCGTAGGTCGGAAACACCGTATCGCCATGTACATCTCCGTCGATCTCCGTGAGATAGAGCTTATCAGCAACGGGCAGGAATTCTTCGTATACTTTGCTCCCACCGATTACAAATACCTCTTCTTTTCTCGATGAAAACTCAAAGATCGCATCATCAACAGACTGAAGGACTTCACATCCCGGAGCTTTGAAGTTGCACTGTGATGTGATAACAACATTTTTTCTTTCCGGAAGAGGTTTTTTCAATCTTTTGATTATTGATTCATACGTCTTCCTGCCCATAATCACAGTGTGTCCTTTCGTGATTTTGGCAAAATGCTTCAGGTCATCCGGAAGATACCAGGGAATATCTCCCTTATCTCCAATTACTCTGTTTTTTGCAACAGCTACAATTATTGAAATCATAATCCTCCTTTTTAATTGGTCGCACACCCGTTCTCAGGTGTGCGACCAATCAGTTTTCAAACAACCATCTCTGCTTTTATTTCGGGATGGTGTTCGTAGTCGACAAGTTTGATGTCTTCCATCGTAAACTTGTTGATGTCCTTGATTTCTGGGTTGAGCCAGAGTTTAGGAAGTTTTTTCGGTGTGCGAGATGTTTGCTCTATTACAGCATCAAGGTGTTCCATGTAGATATGAGCGTCAACGAGCGTAATAACGCACTCGTGTGGTGTCAAACCGGCAACTTGAGCAGCCATAGACAGCAACAAAGCGTACGAGGCGATGTTGAATGGGACCCCTAAGAACATGTCGCAGCTTCGCTGTGTCATGTGGAGCGATAATTTTCCGTTAGCAACGAAAAACTCGAACTCCATGTGACATGGTGGCAAGGCCATCTGATCAAGTTCTCCTGGGTTCCAAGCGAGGACTATGAGTCGTCTGTCATACGGATCGGTTTTCAATTTGTTGACCACATTTGCAATCTGATCAACTTCCTGTCCGTCTGGCCTTTGCCAGTGTCTCCACTGAACACCGTAGATTCTTCCAAGATCTCCGGGAAATTTTGCTTTCGGCTTCCAATAGGGAGCTTCGGCATTATCTGTCCAGATAGTTTTTTCTGCGGGTATACCATTTTTACCCATGATTTCTCTCAGACGCAGTTCATTACTGCTTCCTTCTAAAAACCAGAGCAATTCGCCCTTAACACCCCTGAACGCCAACTTCTTTGTGGTAACAGCCGGGAAGCCTTCTTCCAAGTTGAAACGCATTTGGATCGCGAAACAAGCTCTTGTGACTCCATTTCTGCACTTACGCTCGACACCTGCCAGCATGATCTGCTTCAGAACATCGATATATGTTTTCATTATTGTATCCTTTGTCGAAATTTTACTGTACGTCTGAAAGCAATCTTACTCATTTAAAAATTAAAATCAACTTGTTCTTATCTTGATTGTGTCATAAGATTAATCAGTAATATAATTAAAAATATATGAAATTAAAAATCAAAAAAATACATCCAGATGCAAAGATACCAAAGTACGCACACCATGATGATGCTGGATTTGATTTGTGTACAATAGATAGCATTTTGGTAAAAAAGGGAGAAAGATTCCCAATACCAACGGGACTTATTATGGAAATACCAGAGGGATATGTAGGGCTGATATGGGATAAGGGTGGAGTCTCAGTAAAGTATGGTATCAAAACTATTGCTGGAGTTGTGGACTCAACATACAGAGGCGAAATACTTGTAGCAGTCATGAATCTTGGCGGGGGAGATTATATTTTTGAAAAAGGGCACAAGATTGCACAGATGATTATTCAGAAAAAAGAAACAGTTGAATTTGAAGAAGTGTCTGAAGTTACTAATACAGCGAGAGGGGAAGGAAGACTTGGAAGTACGGGAAAGTAACTAGCTTGTAGCTTTTTAGAACAGTAGCTTGTTTGGAAACATAAATACAAATTCAAATGGTGGTTTAGCTTTTGGAAACCACCATTTGGGTTAT
>JAVHRR010000024.1:5882-12961 GCA_036171775.1 Minisyncoccota bacterium | reverse complement strand
TTGGAAGAGAAGAGCTTTATGGTCTAGCTTATAGAACAGATTACGATTTGAAAAAGCATTCTGAGGCAAGCGGTGTAGAACTTTCATATTTAGATGAAGAGGCAAAAAAGAAATTTATTCCACATTGTATAGAGCCATCATTTGGGGTAGACAGATCTGTCCTTGCTGTTATTTGTGATGCTTATACAGAAGACGAGCTTGGCGGAGAAAAAAGAGTTTATATGAAATTTAACCCAAGTGTTGCGCCAGTAAAGATTGCAGTATTTCCGCTATTAAAAAATAAGCCAGCTCTTGTAGAAAAGGCAAGGGAAGTTTATACAAATTTGAAAAAAGAATTTGGCGCTGTTATGTTTGATGACAACGGAAACATTGGAAAGAGATACAGAAGACAAGATGAAATAGGAACCCCTTTTTGTGTGACAGTAGATTTTGAAACAATTGAGAAAGACGGAATGGTTACGGTAAGAGGTAGAGACACAGGAACTCAAGAAAGGATAAAAATAGAAGTTTTAAAAGAGTTTTTTGCAGATAAAATTAAATAATATGAAGGGCGGTCACTTCGTGGCCGCCTTTAGTTTTTGTTTGGGTATCTTTTATGATAAAATTGTTGAATGAATCCCGTAGTAGAATTTCAAATCATTGCTTTGTTTTTTATGAACTAGGGATAAATAATAGAGTCAGTTTATATTATCAACTTTAATTAAAGTTTTAGATTGTAAGTAATAGAAAAAACAATTTGAAATTTCACTACCGGATGAATTACACAAAAAAGAAATTAAAAAACGGAATGAGAATCATTACGGTTCCGATGAAGGAAAATCCCACGACCACGGTATTGGTTCTTGTAGAGACTGGTTCAAAATACGAAAATAAAGAAAATACTGGTATTTCACACTTCCTTGAACATATGTGTTTTAAAGGCACTTCCAGAAGGCCCTCAGCTTTTGATATCACAAAAGAATTGGACACCATAGGTGCTCAATATAACGCGTTTACGGGCCAAGAATACACAGGATATTATGCAAAATCAGACTATAAGAATCTCAATACCATTCTTGATGTTGTTTCTGATATGTACCTAAATCCAATTTTTCCTGAGAAGGAAATTGAAAAAGAAAAAGGAGTGATTGTTGAAGAGATAAATATGTATCAAGATTTACCTCAAAGAATAGTTTGGAATGAATTTCACAAACTTTTATATGGCAATCATCCAGCTGGTTGGAGTATCGCAGGCACAAAAGAAACTGTTCAGAAAATAATGAGAACAGATTTTATAGATTATAGAAGCAAACACTATGTAGCATCTGCGACCACCGTCGTGGTAGCAGGAAAGATAAATGAAAAGGATGTTTTTAAAAAAGTTTCAGCAGCTTTTAAAGATATTGGAAAATGGAAAAAAGATGATAAAGAAAAAGTTTGGGAGAATCAAAAAACACCCCAAACCTCTGTTTTTTATAAAGATACTGATCAAACACATCTTATACTTGGGGTAAGATCTTTCAATACCTACAATAAGTACAATCCTATACTTATGGTTTTGGACGCTGTCTTGTCTGGAGGAATGAGTTCAAGACTATTTCAAAAATTAAGAGATGAAATGGGTATTTGTTATTATGTCGGTTCGGACAATAGTGAGTTTACTGACCATGGCTATTTTTCAATATTTGCAGGGGTAGATAGCAAGAGAGTCAAAGAAGCCATCATGACAATATTGGATGAAATGAACAAAATTAAAAAGAATCTGGTAAAGCCCGAAGAGTTGAATAAAGCAAAACAACATTTGATAGGACACTTAAATCTTGGATTGGAATCATCAAATTCTCTGGCTTTATATTATGGAATGCAGGAAGTTTTGAAGAAGGATATAAAAAAGCCAGAAGACATCATAAAAGAAATAAAAGCTGTTACAGCACAAGAAATAAAGTTTGTCGTCGAGAGAATATTTAAGGATGAAGGACTAAACTTGGCTATAGTAGGGAAGTTTAAGGACAACGATGAATTTAAGGAAATATTAAAGTTTTAATGTAAATAAAATGCAAAAAGAAACAGAAAAAAAATATGTAATTTCATTGAAACTATTTTTCGCTATAATTTTAGTAGGAATAATGCTTGTAGCAAACATACTTACAATTATTATTTTAGGAAACATTTTTCAAAGTAAGTTGTTGAGTTCCTATGAAAAAGAAACAAAAAATCATGTTCAAACTCTGGCGGATTTGATTTCACCAATTGATATGTCCAATCAGTTTACTGAAGCGCAGCAAAAAATTTTTAATATATTTACCAATCAGGAAGATATAAGGTTTGCTCGTGTTTTTGATTTAAACACTGGGAAAATGGTTCAGAGCTCATTTAATGATGAATTGTTAAATGCCAACGTTGGTAACTTACCCCAGTTTACGAAAGAGCTTGCGGTAAGAGATGGTATTTGGAATAAAATATTACCAATAAATGAATATAGCTTACGTCTAGGTGATTCTCACGGATTATGGGTAGGAATTAATAAAACATCAATACAAAGCGACATGTATTCCACAATGTTTTTAGCTTTTTTTCTTACTATCTTTTTGTCAGCATTGGCTTTTTTTATCATGACAAAATTAAGCTTGAGAATGCTTTTAAATCCCCTCGATTATATGGTCCGTCAAATTTTTGAGTTTAAAAATGGTAATCTTAATGTTGAAATTTCCTCAGAAACCATTATTGCTGAAGTCAACGACCTAGGTATTGCACTAAATGAAATGAAAAATGAGTTTAAGAAAACCAGAGAAAGAGATCAGTCAATCTCAAATTTAAAAACAGAGTTTGTTACGATCGCGGCACACCAATTGCGCACACCTTTGACTGGTGTTAAATGGACTGCCAATATGATGCAGGAGGAATTGTCGGGTAAATTGAATGATGAACAGAAAGAATACATGAGCGGAATGATCACCGGTATAAATCAAATGATGCTGTTGGTAAATGATTTGTTAAAAGTTGCTGAAAATGAAGAAGGTAAGTTTAATATGATTATAAAGGATGAAAATATGAGTTCCGTTGTAAATGAAGTTATTAAAGAAGTGGATATTCTCGCCAAAACAAAAAACATTAAAATTATTTTAAAAAGCACTAAAGAAAACGTTCCTCCTATTAAGATGGACAAAGAAAAAGTAAAATGGGCAGTTAACAATATTTTAAGTAATGCTGTGGAATACAGTCATGAAAATAGTTCGATAGATATAGGGTTAGATTTATACAAAAATAAATATCTAATGGTAACCGTTAAAGATTATGGTATAGGTATACCAAAAGAAAATTATGATAAAGTTTTTTCTAGGTTCTTTAGAGCAGAAAATGCGGTTAAAATGCACACCGAAGGGTCAGGACTAGGACTTTTCGTATCTCAAAATATTATCAAAGCGCACGGTGGAAAGATTTGGTTTGAATCTGAAATAGATAAAGGAACAACGTTTTATTTTATTCTTCCTGTGCAAATCCCAGAAAAATTGGGAGAAGTAGAACAGTTCTTGACGGGTTTATAGTTTATTGTCCTTCTTTGGGAGAAAAAACCCCGCCTTTAGGCGGTCCTTTGAAGATTCTTTTTTATTTGTCATTCCTGCGGAGGCAGGAATCCAGGTTGAATTAACTATAGAATACTGGATTCCCGTCTGCACGGGAATGACACAAACACACAGTTTGAATTGTATTGTATTTAATATAGGACTTTAGTCTTACCCAAAACTACCGGCTACTAGCCGGTAGTAGTTTATTTATCTGATAAGCGTTTTTCTGGAGCAATAAATACGTGGCTAAAATAAACACCGAATAGCATAAAGAGTGAACCGAGAATCAGTATGAAGTCGGCAATAAAATTTAATAAGGGTGTTTTAACAAAATTGTGGGTAGGTCCACCAATTAAGAAAAACAAAATCCCGATAGCGATAAGAAAAGACTTTGCTTTTATTACTTTATCCTGTGAATGGATGCCTTCTGAAACAAAGATCCAGGCAGAAAATATAAAAGAAATTGACACAGTTATTCCGATAGTGGCGCCAGATAATGACGGAATAATCCAATTATAGACTCCATTGTCTAGTAAAAATGGTTTTACTTCAGGTAGTTTAAGATAGAGAATTGAAAGTGCAATTGCTGAAATGGCCAAAGCAAATCCAAAGACCTTTTTTTCTAATTGAGGATACTTTATATGAATAGGAAAGCGAATAAAGTTACTAATTGCGAGAAAAACAAAAACATGAGCAATCATCCAACACGCATTACTGGCAGATGTATTTTGAGAAAATATTCCAGTTGCTAACGAAAGCATAAACTGCATAATTCCGAAAAAAAAGAAAAAATAAAAAAAAGACAAAAAGAGAGGGTCCTTATTTTTCCTCCACGATCTAAATGTACTTATACTTGAGATAAGAAAAAAAAGACTTGTTATTCCAGTGCTTATGCTTGTGATTGTAAACATATAAATAAATTATTAAACCTTTATAATATTGAAATAATAACACTTTTCAGGTCATACTCAAACATAGCGCATATAGGTTTCCTCTAAGACTGCAACATACGAATTTTTGTTGCAATACAGCCAATATTATGCTAATCTTTTGCGTATGAGTAAAAAAGCCACAGTTGCAAAGAATAGTGAGGAAAAGATATACGAAGTTGGATATCACATCGTTTCTTCTGTTTCAGAAGAACAGATTCCAGCAGAAGTAGAAAAAATCAAAGCATATTTAGCTAAAGAAAAGGCTATTATCATTTCAGAGGAAGCTCCAAAGCTTAGACCTTTGGCATATTCTATCAAAAAAGCATTCGGAGGTACCTACAAGACTTTTGATAAGGCATATTTCGGATTTATAAAATTTGAGCTAGGTGAAGAAGGAGATGTTAGAAATATTGACCTAAGTATGAAGAACAATGAGTCTGTATTGAGATACCTAGTTATCAAAACAGTTAGAGAAAACACAATGTATTCTCCAAAGATCACAGTTTTTTCAGACAAAGATGCAAAAATCAAAAAAACATTTAAAGAAGACAAAGTAGTTAAGGGAGAGAAAGTGGCTACAGTAGAAGAAATAGACAAATCAATCGATGCGTTAGTTTCAGAGGAAGTAACATTATAATAACAAAGATGTATTTAAACAAAGCATTTCTTTTCGGTAATATAACAAGAGATCCAGAGCTTAAATCTCTACCTTCAGGTATTAAAGTTGTTTCTTTCGGTCTTGCAACAAACAGAACATGGAAAGATAAAAATGGAGTAAAGCAAGAAAGTGTAAGTTTCCACAATATTGTTTCTTACGGTAAGCAAGCAGAAGTTATTGCTCAATATCTAAAGAAGGGAAGCAGTATCTTTGTAGAAGGAAGAATAGAAACAAGAAGCTGGGATGACAAAAATGACGGAACAAAGAAATACAGAACAGAAATCATAATAGATAATTTCCAGTTTGGACCAAGTGCCGGTGGACCTAGAAGCGAAAGCTCACCAAAGTCATCTACAGAAACAAAACCTTCAGCAAAAGCACCACAGATGGACACAATAGAATACCCAACAGAAGAAATTAATCCAGAAGACATACCATTTTAATTTAAAATACAAATAATATGAAACAATGTTTTTTTTCACAAAATAATATAAAATACGTAGACTACAAAGACATAGAACTTTTGAAGAAGTTTTTGAATCCCCATGCAAGAATGCAAGGAAAAAAGAAGACCAGTGTTAGAGCAAGAAGCCAAAGACAGCTTTCAGAGGCAATAAAGAGAGCAAGATTTATGGCTCTTCTACCGTTCATAGCTAGATAATTTTAAACAAAAAAGCACCTCGTTTTTGTGAGGTGCTTTTTTGTTTGTCATTCCCGCGAAGGTGAGCTTTGGGTTAGGGACCCGAAGCGCAAGACCTTGAATGTTTTGTACTCAAAATGTGAAAGGTGTACAGCTTCTGTAAGAAGGGAAATTCCAGACTTGCATATAATTAAACCTGGATTGCCACGTCGCTACGCTTCTCGCAAAGACACTCAGCCCGTCTGAGTATCCTTGTTTTTTACTCAAAATTTAGCTAGAATCAAGGCTACTTATTATTAATAATTTCCGCCCAAGGCGGATCCGCCTTGGGCGGAAACACAAACAAAATGGCCATTCTAGATTACAGCGAAGTTACAGAGAGAAAGATCATTCTTTACGAGGGACAACCTTATGAAGTTTTACATTCTCACGTTTTTAGAAAACAACAAAGAAAACCAGTTAATGCTACAAAGCTAAAGAACCTAATTACAGGTAAAATTACTGAAATATCTTTTCATCAAGCTGAAAAGGTTCAAGAGGCTGATATCGAGTATAAGGACGCAAAGTTCTTGTATAAAAGCAAAGGCGAATTTTGGTTTTGTGATCCAAAAGATCCATCAAACAGATTTAAACTAGAAGAGGAAATGATAGGTAATCCAGCAAAGTTTATGAAGACAAATTCCCTTGTTGAAACAATGATTTTCAATGAAGAAGTTATCGGGGTGCATATTCCTATTAAAGTTGAACTCAAAGTTACAGAAGCTCCACCAGCAGTAAAAGGGGACACATCAAGTGGTGGACAAAAACAAATCACCCTAGAAACTGGAGCGATAATAAATGCACCACTATTTATTACAGAGGGCGAACTGATTTCTGTTAATACTGAGACGGGAGATTATGTGGGAAGGGTTAATAAATAAAAAAGTTTAAAGCGCGTCCACTCATGTGGACGCGCTTTTGCTTTTTTAGAAGTCGGCATATTCAGTAACATCATTTTCGCCCACTAATACCCTGCAATTTTTGAAAATTGCCTTATCGCCATTCTTGTTAATGATGGGTCCTCCGCACTTGTCGTGAAGCTGCCCGCATACATTACAAGGATAAAGTGCTATTCTTCCACAATATCCAGCCGTGATAAAAACCGTCCTGTTTTTGTTCGTCTTACCTCTGCAACCAGTTACAGAACATTTTTTGTTCTTCATTTTAGCCTCCAGCCCAGATTGAAAAGATCTCCATTTGTACAACTAATTAAAGTGTTACATATCAATAAAAATAGTCAAACAATCCAAATACAAAAGGGGGGG
>JAVHRR010000024.1:0-5872 GCA_036171775.1 Minisyncoccota bacterium | reverse complement strand
GGCCCGCCTTTGTGTTTGAGTTTGTATTTCCTAAAAAGCTAAGAAGCTACAAGCTACAACCTAGTTGATTATATTTCTTTCAACTTAGCTCTTATTTCTTTTAGTATAGTCTCAGAAATCTTAGGATTTTCCTTCAAATAAGTTCTTGCAGAATCATATCCTCGTCCTATTTTTTCACCGCAGTATTCATAAGATGAACCAGACTTTTTAATAAAGCCCATTTTTTCTCCAAGTGCCAATATTTCACCTTCTTTTGAAATACCTTCGTTATACATAAGGTCGAACTCAGTTTGTTTGAAAGGTGCTGCAACTTTATTTTTTACAACTTTGACTTTTACTCTACCACCCATTATTTCCTCACCCTTTTTGATTTGGGCAATTCTTCTAATATCAAGTCTAACAGATGTGTAAAATTTCAATGCTTTTCCTCCGGGCGTGGTCTCAGGATTACCAAACATAATACCTATTTGCATTCTTATTTGGTTAATAAAGATAACAACAGTTTTTGACTTTGCGACTATAGCCGTGAGCTTTCTTAGAGCCTGGGACATCAATCTGGCTTGTTTACCTACATGATATGCTCCCATATCTCCCTCTATTTCGTCTCGAGGAGTAAGTGCTGCCACAGAGTCTATTACAATAATGTCTATCTTTCCTGAACGAACCAAGCTATCCACAATATCAAGAGCTTGTTCACCATTGTCTGGCTGAGATATCAAAAGTTGGTCAATCTTCACACCAATCTTTTTAGCATATTCTGGATCCATAGCATGTTCTGCGTCTATGTATGCGCAAACTCCTCCAAGTTTTTGGGCTTCAGCAACAGAGTGAAGAGCAAGGGTAGTCTTTCCTGAAGACTCAGGTCCAAATATCTCGATTATTCTTCCACGGGGAAGCCCACCAACTCCGAGAGCAGCATCAAGACCAATAGAACCAGTAGGAATGACGTTAATATTAAGTCTTGGTTTTTCTCCAAGCATCATAATAGAATCCTCACCAAATTTTGTTTTTATTGCATCTATTGCATCAGCTATTTTTGATGCGCTTGCCTTGTCAGCCTTTGCATTCGTAGCAGATTCGTCAAAGTTTTCATCATCTGAAGTTATTTCCGGACATTCTCCTGTAACTATCTTTTTTTCTTTTATCTTTTTTACCATTAGTTTAGCTTGTAGGAAGTAGCTTGTAGCTTTTTAGAAAGCAAAAACTAAATCCAATTATTAATAATTTATAAAATCAATTTCCCAATAATTATATCATAGAAAACTAGGTTGTAGCCGCTAGCTTATTAGGAAATGTATTAATTATATTTCCTAATAAGCTACAAGCTAAAAAGCTACTTCCTGTTCATTTGTATATCACTTCAATTATTTTCTCTGTATCTCTACCAAATTTATCCACGGCTTTTATTTTGAAAGAATTATATCCGTACGAAAGCAATAATTGTTCTTTGAAGCTTCCTTTTTCATCCGTAAATATTTTTCTATCGTTTAAACTTATGTCTTTTATATTTTTTGCTGTGCCAGATATTTCTATAAGTGAACTTGTTGATATAGAAGAACTTCTTTCGGGGGAGGTAATCTCTATTTTAGGTCCATAGATTATTTTTTGTATTTCGTAGGCCGTGTAACCAAAAAGAAATAATAAAACCAATGAAATAGCAATTATTCGTAATAATTTTCTTGTCGCGTGTCTGTCAGTCATTTACCCGAGAAAATTTTTGCCAATAAAAAAGTTATGCTCGACATTTTCTATATAACTTTTGATGAAATTAATCATATTGTTCATTTTACTAACTTTTTTGTCGCGCCGGTGAGTTTTTGCAAAAACTCACCGGCGCGACGTTGGCGAAAACTTTAACGGGTTGTAAAAATATAGTCGCTTCGCTCGTTATTTTTATAAGTAGTCTCCATCTTTGTGTTCCACTCCTTCTAATTGTACTTCAGGGGCAGATTGAACCAATTCGTCAGCATTGCCACTACCTATGATTTCTCTAGCTTTTGCACCATTTCCAGGGCCAATGACACCTTTCTTCTCAAGTAAATCAATAAGTCTAGCAGCTCTTGAGTATCCAACGCCAAGTTTTCTCTGTATATAAGATGTAGATGCCTTTCCAGCATTTATAACTTCTTCTCTCGCCTGTTCATACAAGATATCATCATCATTGCTGTCTTCTAAACTATTAAATACCCCGACCCCATCGTCACTATCTCCACCTTTTGCTACTTCAGCGAGATCAATTTCTCCACCAATAAGCTCATCTCTGTATGCGTCAACTAAATATTTAACAACATCTTTGACCTCTTTTTCTGAAACGAAGGCAGACTGAATTCTAACTGGTTTGGACATTTCACCACCGAGGTAAAGCATATCTCCGGCACCTAGAAGTTTTTCTGCGCCCGGCGTATCCAAAATAGTTCTTGAATCTATCTGAGATACCACCTGGAGAGCAATTCTAGCAGGGATGTTCGCCTTAATAATACCAGTAATAACATTTACGGATGGTCTCTGTGTAGAGATTATAAGGTGAATACCGACAGCTCTACTCATTTGGGCTAAACGTACAATTCCAGCCTCAAGCTCTCTTGGATATGCCATCATAATATCTGCAAGCTCGTCGATAACGACAACTATATAAGGCATCGTTTCTGGAATATCGTGTTTATCTGGATCAAAAGTACCTTTTTTCTTCAATTCCTCAATTTTCTTCAATTCTGGTGCGAGTATGTTTTTATGATAAGAGTCGATATCCTTTACAGCCTTAGACTCGAGCATGTCATATCTGCGGTCCATTTCTTTCGTGGCCCATTTTAAAGCAAGAATCGTTTTCTTCGCATCTGTAATAACGGGAGTAAGAAGGTGGGGTATTTTGTTGTAAAGTGTAAGCTCAACTCTTTTTGGATCGATCATTATAAATCTTAGGTTCTCAGGTGAGTTTCTGTAAAGGAGGGAAGTAATAATGGCGTGGATTGTTACTGACTTACCACTTCCTGTTGCTCCGGCAACAAGCACGTGTGGCATTTTTGCGATATTAACAAAGTGAGATTTTCCCGAGATACCTTTTCCTAGTGTTACAAGTAATGGTTTGTCAGACTTTTGGAATTCCTCAGAACTAATAAGTGCCGATAATCCCACAGTAGACTTTACGGAGTTGGGTATTTCTATTCCCACAAGAGATTTTCCAGGTATAGGAGCCTCGATTCTTAGAGGGTAAGCTGCAAGAGAAAGTGAAAGGTCGTTTTGTAGACCAAGTATTCTTGAAATTTTTACTCCTTCCGCTGGTTTCAAAGCGTATCTTGTTACTGAAGGTCCGATAGATACTTCATCCATTTCTACATCTATACCGAAGTTCTGCAGAGTTCTTTTTATAATGTTTGCATTAGCTTTAATGTCTCCAGATACGATTCTTCCTTTGTCATCTTCAAGTAAGGCTAGTGGGGGAGGAACATACTTTGTATAGCCCGCAGCGCGGGTATTAAACTTCATGCCGGACTCTTCTTCTTCGTTCTTTTTTACAAACGCGCCTTTGGTTTGTTTTTTCTCACTCTTCTCTTCTTTCTCTTTTTCTTCCTCCTCATCCTTTTCGACTTTCTTTGCGATAACTTTTATGTCCTCTTCCTCTTCGTCCTCTTCTTCAAATTCCTCTTTATTTTTTCTCCAGAACATAATAGAGTCGACTGTGATTCTTGTCTCAAACAATACGAGACATGAAATAACAAGAAGTGCGATTAAAATAATTGCACTAGCATAATATCCAAACATTTTAAAAAGTGGGGTAGAGATGAGCCAGCCGAGTTGACCACCTTGAGCCGTCCAATATTGTTTTGAGATGAGGTCAATAATTCCTAAACCTGAAACAAAAAATAATATACCACCGAAAAATTTAATCTTATTAAAATCTCGTTCCTCTTTTTTAAAAAAAGAAATACTGAGCATCAAAAAGAATAATGGTAGAAGGAAGTAACCGATACCGAGAAGTATTGAAAGTAGGTGATAGACTTCTTTACCCACTGGGCCAGCATAATAAACTTCATTACCCACACTTCCAGTTTTAATTGATGCAAGAATAAATATCGCTGCTAATACAAAAAAAGCCACTGCAAATATTCCTTGTTTGGTTTCATTTTTTATACTACTTAGTGTACCTTCTTTGAGAGCCAGTTTTGAATTTGTTTTCTGTCCTTTTTTGCTTGCCCCGTGTGAATTTTCACTTTGTTTTGATTTTGACATGATATTTATTTATTTAATATATTACAGAATTTAACTTTGGAATAACCTTACAAAATTCTTTTCGGGGTCTTGTTTTTTTGATGCCATATAATTAGTTTTAAAGTCGAAAGTGTAAAGTTATAAAGTGATGTATTTTTGTAAATTAACTAAGTTAATTATAACAAATATATTTCATTTTTTCTTGCTAAATAGTAAGTTATTTTTCTCAGTATAGTTTATTGAATTATCATTCCCGTGCAGACGGGAATCCAGGTTGAATCAATTCAAATACTGGATCCCCGCATCCGCGAGGATGACAAAAGACCGAATTTTGCTCGCGGCAAAATTCGGTCTTTTGTCACTTTATAACTTTCAACTTTAAACTAGCCTGTAGCCAGGCTACCCCTTGCTACATTGACATAAATGTTTCGCAGTAGTATAATAGTACTTTACATTTAATAACGGACATATTATTATTGTTCCAAATTGATACAGGGTCCTTAAGATTTTAAAGAGACAAACTAAAAGGACAGCAGTAAAACAAAGGACAAATTCATTAAAGACAGCTAAAAAGACATAAGCTATGGAAAATCAAAATCAAAACAACTTAGTCAGTTCACAAAACCCAAACAACTCTGTTGTTGGCGCTGATATGAGTGTCCTTTTTGCAGGTGACTCATACGGACTATTTGTTTTCCAAAAGACAGAAAAGCTTGTCAAAGCAGTTTACTTACTCACCGGGCTTATGTCCGATAAAGAACCAATGAGGGAGAGAACAAGAGCACTTGCAAACAAGATGCTTGAAAATGCTTTAGGTATGTCTGAGAGAATATGGGGTGAAGAAATTTACCAGAAAAATCTACTATCCGCTATCGGTGAAATCTCAGTACTACTTGGTATCGCAGAAAGCACAAAAATGATGTCGAAAATGAATCATCAAATCATCGCAGCTGAGCTAAAAAAGCTAAGCGATTTCTTGGTAACATCTTCGGTTAATTATTCATCAGCAAAAATAGCATTTGAACCAAATCTTTTTGACGGAGATTATAATTATGTTCCTGACCAAAATTATCAGGTAACTCCATCAATACAAAATCCAAATTTAGGCAGGAATGATTCTGTAAAGGACATCTATAGAGGACAGAATGAAATTGTCCTAAACAATATTAAAAATAGTACAGTTGAAAAATCTTTTGAAACAAAAATTGGAGCTCAAGAAAAAGTAATGAAGGTAGTAAAGGACAAAGGCAACAGACAAGAAATTATACTATCAATGTTAAAAAGTGGAGTGAAGCTAACGATCAAGGATTTCGCCAAGAACATAAAGGACTGCAGCGAGAAAACTATACAAAGAGAGCTTTCATCACTAGTTTCAAAAGGTGTTTTAAAGAAGGAGGGGGAGAGAAGATGGTCAAAATATTTTATAGTAAAATAAGTCACAAAAGAAGAGCGGTTTCCTTTAAGGGAAACCGCTCTTCTTTTGTCCTTTATTCCAATGCATTTGTTTTTGGAGATTGAACCTTGAGAATTAAAAAAGGTTCAATCTCGGAAAACATCTTTTGTTTTGAGTAAATTCTGTCCACATTTGTCATTCCCGCGTAGGCGGGAATCTAGTATTAATTCAATTTCACACTGGATTCCCGCCTACGCGGGAATGACACGGTTC
>JAVHRR010000023.1:0-2867 GCA_036171775.1 Minisyncoccota bacterium | reverse complement strand
CACGGGATCAGGAAATCAAGGAGTCTCTGAGTTACAAACCAAAGATTGGTGAACGCAAGGGAATTCTGAAGCGCATTGCTGAAAAAATCAGGAACTTCATTGATACCTTCATTGAGGGTATGGGTGGTGTTGTTTGAAGCTGCAAATAGTTTTATCTCTTATCGCAGAGATAGACGCTGCAAAGGCTCGTGACTCAAACGATGAATTCTTTCTAGACATTAAGAAACACAACTACTCTCACAGCAATCTAACTCAATCTGATAAAATTTTGATTGAATAGAAATTGACGGAGAAGACATGATTGTTTTTAAGCCACAACCTTGTCAACATGACGCAAAAAACAATTTAATCTATTTTGAAATCAGATTATATGAATTATTTTAAATACTAACAGGAGGAACCTATGGATTTCAAATCAAAACAACAAATGATCGAGAGCATCAAAGCAGAGGTTGCAGACTTACACCCTTTGCTGCGAACGGTGCTGATGCATCTTGCAAATATCACAAAAGTTGAGACTACTCACGGAACGCAAGAGAAAGGAGCTGATTTTGTTTTGACTCGATTTGATCCTGCACTTAGCACATTTTCCCATGTTGGAGTAGTGGTAAAAATTGGAAAAATCACAAATGATATTTCTGATATTGAGCGACAAATTGATGAATGCTCACTAGAGAGATTAATAGAAGGCGGAAAAAGAAAAGTTAGGCTTTCTGAGGTATGGGTAATAAATACATCGTCTATTAGCTCCAATGCAAAGGATAAAATATACGACAAGTATGCCAAGCAACGTATTGAGTTTATTAATGGCGAAGCGCTTACCCACTTAGTTGACAAGCATGCTGATTATTTTTGGCATCAAATACCATCTAACTTGGGGGAATATCTAGATAAATTGGGCCAGAAAATTGATGGTCTAGAACATTCATCTGGAAGCATTGGCGGTATATCATCTCAAGATTTTTATATAGAACCAGATATACAAGAAATTGAAAAAGTCTCATATCTAAAAAAATCCACAAGGCCTACCAAGCCGCGCTTAGTGAACATCATTCATGAAGTGTGCAAAGGAAGTATTTCAATACTTGAAGGAGACATGGGATTTGGCAAATCAAAGATAGCAAGAAAGATTGTCCAATATCACTGCTCACCAGAACGATTTAATGAAAACAAAGTCGTTCCTATCCATTCATCATTTCGAAGTTTTTACGAAGAGAATCAAACACTTTCGTCATTGATAAAAAAAGAATTAGATCCCGTCTTAAATGAGTTAAATGGAGTTGACTATTCTATTTTAATCGTCTTGGATGGAATCGATGAAGCAGCAACCAATGGCAAGTGGAAACCTGTTCTTCGCAAACTTATTGCAGAAGCTAAGTCTGACAAAAGATTTAGAGTTCTACTCACAACTCGCCCTTTGCGAGTAATGGATGAAGATGTAGATATTTATTCTGGAACACGTCGTTTCTATATCCGTCCACTGAGTCTTTCTAAAGTGATTCAATTCGTAGAAAAGGCATGTTCATCAATTTCAATTCCTAAAAAGATTTATGATGAACTTAAACGATCTGATCTTTTTAAGCAACTTCCTCAAAGCCCCATTGCAGCAGCATTGCTATCAAGCTTAATTGCACAAAATCAAAATGATCTACCATCTAATTTGACAGAACTATATTCAAAATCTATAGAGCATATGCTTGGAAGATGGGATGTTCAGAAGGGAATGGCTCCTGAAAAGGAGTACCAAGCCACAGATCGTGTCACACTCATGTTGGCTGAGTACATCGTTTCAAATCAGCTAATTTGGATGAGTTTTGACGAAGCTAAAACGATGGCTGAAGAATGGCATAAAAAGCGCAATACTGGCGTTGATCTTCAACGGTTGCTTGATCGTGTTTTTCACATGAGTGGTATATTTTCAATTGATACAGAAAATAATTCAATCTCATTCAGGCATCGATCTTATGGAGAATATTTATATGCCAAAGCAGCAAGATCTAACACGAATCTATTTTCAATTGATTCTGCATTTCAGGCTTACTGGGTTGAATGCACATTCTTTTATATTGGAATGATTGGCGACTGCCCAGAGTTACTATCAGAATTATTCAACAGAGAACCATCCACGGAAGAAGAAGCATGGTTAAAGTTGCTTGTTTTGCCTGATTATGTTTTGGCCGGATACCAGACGGAATATTCTATTGTTGAAAATAATCTTTACCTTCTTTTTATAAAGGCTGCAATTTTATACAGAGATATTCGAGATGGTCGAACTCGTAGTCGTCTTACTGAATTATCAGAAATTCATTTGTTATGGTTTTTTCAGAGGGTAATTCGGCACTGTTATAACTATGAATTCTTGAAGTCAGCAATAAGTGAAACAATTCTAAAAATTGATTCAGCACCAATTGATTATAATGACAAGTTTTATGCGCTGTTTTTTGCATCGTGTTTTGCTTCCCAGTTAGATGATTTCAGTGGGTTTGAGTTTATTATTAAAACTTATCCAACCGAAAAAATTCCACTTCCAATTTCAATTGCAATCGACTTAGAAATAAAAGGTAGTAAAGATTTTTCTAAGCTTCCCTTAGTTAAAACTCATGAAAAGCGCTTGAGGCAACTGATGATTTCATCATCCAAAGATGCCACTATTCGTAAACGTAATGAGACTTTGATTGATCGAACGGTAACGGAGTTGTTTGAAAAACCATTGAAATTACGAGAAAAAACAGCAGCCAATCTCTCTAATCAAGCGAATATGGTTTATAAAACATAGTTTTTTTATAAATCCTCATAAGAATATTAGCACTGCATAAATTTTCTCCATTGTTTTTTTTGCCAGTAACTGACGAAATTGTAGTTTCAAA
>JAVHRR010000022.1:10964-13572 GCA_036171775.1 Minisyncoccota bacterium | reverse complement strand
TTCGCTTTGCGAAACCACCATTTGGGTTCTCTAAGAAGCTAAAAAACTACAAGCTACTTACTAGTCTACCAATTTCTTTCCAAGAATTCACCCTAGTTACCCCGACTGGTAGTTTGTCCTTTTGATTCCATGGATAATCTAAAAGGAAAACTTTTCTATTAGGAGCCGCACACTCAAGTGCAAAATTAATACTATCTTCAATAAAGACATCTATGTTTAAATCATTACAAATTATCGCCTTCGATGTTTTTACCCCAGTCTGTCCAAATTGATTTGTAAAATAAATTTTAGTAAAAATATTTGGATAATTTTCCTCTATCCATTTTTCCGTGACTTTCTTTACATCATCACTGCGCGCAGTGATAACATATAGTTCATTATCTTTTTTGAGTTCTCCTAATACATTCTTCGCGCCTTCTATCGGTTCAGTGTTTAAAAAATAATCTGTAGTGTAAAATTCACCGACTCTCTTTTTGTACTCATCCATAACTACATCTATGATTTCCCACCAACCATATTTTTCCTTAGTCTTGATATCTAAATTTGTTCCATAATTTTTATTATGAAATTCTATAAATGCCGCAGTTGTTTTACTCAAAACATCATCTAAATCTATTCCTATTTTCATATAATTGTATATTAACAAAATTTGAACTTAAAACTAGTACGTTGTCATTCCCGTGCAGACGGGAATCCAAGTTGAATGAATTAATTATGGATTCCCGTCTGCACGGGAATGACACATAGAAAATTCGCTTTTTTGACGGTTTTAGCATAATATGTTCATTAATGAAAAAACAGCAGATCAAAACTAGTGTTTGGGACACCGTTGTTATAGGCGGAGGACCAGCCGGCCTTATGGCTGCTGGTATTGCGGCCAAATTTGGCTCCAAAGTGCTTCTTATTGAAAAGAACGATGTTATGGGCAAAAAGCTACTTTTAACAGGTGGAGGCAGATGTAACATCACAAATGCCGAGCCAGACCAGAGGAATTTTGTTTCAAAATTTGGCAAAAAAGGCAACTTTCTTTTTACACCACTTTCAATTTTTGGTGTCGATGACACAATAAGATTTTTTGAAGGATTGGGTTTAAAAACAAAAGTAGAACCTGGATATCGAGTGTTTCCCGAAAGTGACAGCGCAATGGATGTTTTATGGACACTTACTAAATATTCTATGAACAATGGTGTTGAATTTAAATTAGGAATTGGAGTTGCTCATATTAAAAAACTAAAAAATAAAATTGTATCTGTAATATTAGAAAATGGCGATGAAGTAAAAGGTAAAAATTTTGTATTAGCCACAGGAGGGAAATCACATCCAGAAACCGGATCTACCGGAGATGGTTTTAAGTGGTTAAAAGAAATTGGCCACAAAGTAACAGATTCAAATCCATCCCTTGTCCCCATTAAAGTCAGAGAATCATGGATTGCTGAGCTTTCAGGTATTACATTAGAAAATGTTGGTGTATCTATATGGTATTTAGACAAAACAAGTGAGAAGTCAGAATGGAAAAAGGTTATTGGAAAGAAAGGAAGGGTTCTTTTTACACACGTTGGCCTTTCTGGTCCAACAATTATCAACATGAGTAAAACTATCGGCGACCTACTTGATCAAAAGAAAGAAGTTAAAGTTGCCTTGGATCTGTTTCCTGGAATTGGTCTTGATGTGATGCATGAGAAAATGATAAAACTTTTTGAGAGTAATCCAAAAAAGAAAATAAAAAATCTATTTCTTCCAGAAGTTCCAGAAAAGATTTATTTAAAGATACTAGAGATTATGGGAATGGACGGTGAATGGTTTGCAAATGAAATCAAAAGAGCAGAAAGAATGTCTATTATAGAAAAGCTTAAAATGTTTAAGCTTACAGCAGACAGCTTACTTGGATACGACAAAGCCATCGTTTCTTCTGGGGGCGTGGATTTGAGCGAGGTGGATTTTAAGGAAATGAAGTCAAAATTGTATGAAAACCTATTTTTAGTGGGGGATATACTCGATTTTGATAGAAATTCTGGCGGATATTCATTGCAGCTTTGTTGGACTACGGGCTATGTTGCCGGCAAGTCAGCCGCAAAGAGCAGCTTGTAGCTTATTAGAACAGTAGCTTGTAGGAAATTTAGGACAAAATCGTAAGATTTTTGGAGAATATTTTGTTTTTCCGGACCACCTAAAAAGCTAAGAAGCTAATTCCTACCTCCTGTCCAGGCTTGTGTACATTCTATTACCCTGTACAATACTTACTTATAGGTTATTAGTTATTAATTAATTTAGAGTCAAATAACAAATAGTTTGGCTTAGAAATAAAATATGGCAGAAAAAAAAGTTTCCGCATTTATGAAGCCCTTGAATATCAGCGCTGATTTAGCAAAGGTTGTTGGAAAAGGTCCAATGCCAAGATCTGAAGTTGTAAAAGCTCTTTGGGTATACATCAAGAAAAACAATCTTCAAGATCCTGCAAAAAAGAGAAACATTGTTGCAGATGCAAATTTGAAAGTGGTTTTTGGAGGAAAAGCAGTGGTAGATATGTTTGAAATGACAAAGCTTGTTTCAAAACACTTAAGCTAGTTTTTATAAAATACAAAATCAAAAGGCGGCTCGTTTACGAGCC
>JAVHRR010000022.1:0-10954 GCA_036171775.1 Minisyncoccota bacterium | reverse complement strand
CCGCCTTTTGATTTTGTATTTTTTGCTTTAAAATCTATTTTTATTCAATGGATACAACTTCTCATCTATCACCCTTGTAAAACAAGTTCTTTCAGCTTTATGCTGCCAGTTTTCATTTACGGCTTCACTTCCATATGGGTATGATACAGGAACTGCATTTATTGCTTTTGAATTTGTTGTTTCACCTATTGTTCTGAAAGTTGCACACAATTCAAAACTATTCTTTGAAAGCATTTGGTATTCATAGCTTTGTTTTGTTTCAGGATCAGTTGGAAGCACAAAGCCACTAATTGGGTCTCTTAGAACATCGAGATTTGCAGGAACTTCTCCCTTGTTTTGCCATTGAGTATAAACAATCTGATTTTGAATGTTTGAAAGGTCGTTGATTCTTTGGTTATCCATCATTTTTGCCCTTTGGCTAGCAGGTGAACCAACAAGAACTATCCCAGATATAATACTTGCTAGTATAACAGCTGAAACAATATACGAATTAATTTTCATACCTTTTGTATATTCAAAAGTTTCTCTTTTTAAGTCATATAATGTAGATCTAAATACAGTGATAGCAACAGCAAGGACAAAGAATACTTTTAAGAAAAATCTCGTTGTAAGATCCTCTGCCCCCAAGAATCTATAAATAAGAGTTACTAAGTCTATCGCGATGGTGAGTCCAGCGATAAAAAGTGTAAAAAATATCATCCATCTTCTTATCCAGATATCTTTCTTTTCAGGATTTAACTTTAAATCATTATTTGTAATATATGATACATAGATAAAGGCTGGAAAGAATATGATGAGTGCGGCAAGTGCACTTCTTATTGAGCTATCAAATCCGCCTGTATATTCACCAGCGAGTGGAAATAGTTTATTTATAATATCAAACGTTAACATCAAGAAACTTATCGCACTTACATATAGACCAATGATTACTCCTAGATATAGGAAAAAATCTTTTGCCGTTGTTTTAGAATTCATTTTTAATAAATTAAGTTAATAATAAATTGATTATAACATGAGTATCTAGTGTGTCATTCCCGCGCAGGCGGGAATCCAGGTTGGATGAATGTGGATTACCGCCTGCGCGGGAATGACAAACACGCTTTAATTTAGGTTAAAATTATAGTATTATTGGCTTTATGATTCGAGACATATTAGAAAACTCAATAAAAACAGCACTTTGGGAACTTCAAATAGATGAAGCTAAAATACCTAAAATAAACCTAGAACATCCAGAAGAGCTATCTCACGGAGATTATTCTTGCAACATCGCTATGGTTCTCGCAAAGAAAGTGTCACAGAACCCAAGAGAACTAGCAGAAAAAATAGTTGCAGAAATTCTCGAGAGAAAGCCAGAAGAAATTTCAAAAGTAGAAGTTGCAGGCCCAGGTTTTATAAATTTTTATTTATCTCCAGCATTTTTTGTATCACAAAGCAAGGAAATACTAAAAGCCGAAGATAAATTTGGTAGAGGAAAGATAGGAAAAGGGAAGAGGGTGGTTGTTGAATATTCTTCACCAAACATTGCGAAGCCGTTTACTATCGGACATCTTCGTTCAACCGTTATCGGCGATGCAATTGCAAATATTTTAGGTTTTTCTGGATACAAAGTTGTTCGCGACAATCATTTAGGAGATTGGGGTACACAATTCGGTAAGCTTATTGTAGCTATTAAAAAATGGTCATCTATTGCTGAAATACAAAAATCTAAGTCACCAATAAAAGATTTGGTGGACTTATACGTTAAATTTCATGACGAAGCAGAAAAAGACGTCGTTTTAGAAGATGAAGCTCGTGCATGGTTTACCAAACTTGAACATAAGGATAAAGAAGCAAAGAAAATTTGGGAAATCTGTGTAAAGCTTTCGATGAAAGAGTTTGAAAAAATATATAAACGTCTTGGTGTGAAGTTTGATACCGCATACGGCGAAAGTTTCTTTGAAGACAAGATGAAGGATGTGATAGAAGATGTAAAGAAACTTGGTATTGCGAAGGAAAGTGAAGGGGCTTACCTCGTATTCTTTGAAAATGACAAATATCCACCAATGATGCTTTTGAAAAAAGATGGTTCTTCAATATATGCGTTGCGTGATCTAGCAGCAGACAAATTTAGAAAGAAAAAATATGGAAAGGATGCAATTATAATAAATGAAGTTGGTATGGAGCAGACTTTGCATTTCCAACAACTTGCAGAAACAGAAAAATTGCTTGGTTATATAAAAGGTGGAGACAGAATACATGTTGCCCATGGATTTTATCGTTTCCCTGAAGGTAAGATGAGTACAAGAAAGGGTAATGGTATCTGGCTTGATGAAGTTTTGGATGAGGCCATAGAAAAAGCAGCATTTTTTAACAAAGCTACCGCAGAAGTTGTCGGTGTCGGAGCAATAAAGTTCAATGATCTAAAAAGAGAAAGTTCAGGAGATATTATTTTTAATTGGGATGAAATATTAAACCTTAAAGGGGACTCCGGTCCATACCTTCAGTATTCTTATGCAAGAGCTAAATCAATTTTACGAAAAGCAAAAGAAGAAAAAATTTCATCGATGTTTAAGTTTTGGTCCTCAAATAAAGCTTCGGACAAAAGAGAAGTTACAGAGCTAGAAAAAATGCTTTATAGATTCCCTGAGGTAGTTGAGAGAGCTGGGGAGGAATACTCACCACACTTTATCGCTACTTATCTTATTGAACTCGCATCATCTTTCAACAATTTTTATGGAAATGGAAAAATTGTTGATAAAACAGATTCCGAATCACCATACAAAGTAGTTCTTACCGAGGCTTTTTCAATCGTGCTAAAAAATGGTTTAAAACTTTTGGGTATTTCAGCTCCTCTGAAGATGTGATATGCTTTTGAGCGGAAAGTAAAACAACTGGAGGTTTATATGTACAAAAAGGGTTCTTGCAAACCATGCACAGGGTGCGGGGGATGCGAAAAGTGCCGTGTAGTGCGGAAACGCAAACATTCGCGCGGGTAATCGAGAAAGGTCAAAAAGGCGGGGCTTACAGCCCCGCCTTTTTATGTTGCATTTGTTTTAAAGACTGATATTATTTTGATATGGACAAAAATAAAGACATATTGCCTACAGGTGAAAATGATCAAGAAATACTTAGGAAGGAACGTTCCGCTCTATTTTTGCAAGGTGGTCGTTATTCTTTTTCTAAAGAAAATGCTGAAACATTTGTTAATGGCGGTAAAAGTGATGACGAAAGACAGAGCGCGATTAATTTTTTGAAAAAAGGAGATGTTACTGAATTTGAAGCAAATATTGTTGTAGACTTATGTTGGGATAATTTGGAAAACAGGGAGTGGATTAAGAAAGATACGGTTATGGATTTGCTGAAGGAAAAAGGATTAAATAACGAGACGAAATCTTTGAGAGATAATTGGATAGTGGAACAAGAGATTTTGTCATACAAAGAGAATACTACGGAAGCAAATATTAAAATAAATATTGAAACGAGCGATTTTAACCTGATTTTAGGAAATTTGAAAGAATATTTGCATGACCTTGAAGATGTCTTAGATCAGGCGGATCAATTGGTCTATAGTGGCAAGAAACTCGGAAATGAAAGTTTAGAAAAACTTGGGAATGAACTCGGGGACAAAATCGTTGCAAAAATTAGAGAATTTCAATTAGAACATAACGACATTGTTCGAGCTCACTCAAAAAATAAATTATTGTAAAATGCTCCAAAGGAGAAATAATAAGAAAAGAAAAAGGGCGGGGCTTACAGCCCCGCCCTTTTTCTTTTTCTAAAAACTGTTACAATAAAAATTCAAATATACAATCAAAAATATGGACAAAAATAAAGAGATAAAACAGGAAAAAGTTATTGTAAAAAGTAAAATTGCAGAAAGAGAAGAAGAAATATTAAAATTTTGGCAGGATAAACAAATTTTTAAAAAATCTTTAGAAAAACCATCTCCAAAAGGTGAATTCGTCTTTTATGATGGTCCGCCATTTGCTACTGGCCTTCCTCACTACGGACACATACTTGCTGGAACAATGAAGGATTATATGGGTAGATATCAGACGATGAAAGGTAAACATGTTGCACGTAAATGGGGTTGGGATACTCACGGTCTTCCTATTGAAAATATTGTTGAAAAAGAAATTGGTTTAAAATCAAAAAAGGATATTGAAGATTTCGGTTTGGAAAAATTTAACGACATAGCAAGAACAAAAGTTTTTACTTATGCAGATGAGTGGAAAAAAATAATTCCTAGAATGGGACGTTTTGTAGATATGGAAAATGATTACAGAACAATGAATTCAACATATACAGAAACAGTCTGGTGGGTATTCAAAGAATTACATAAAAAGGGTTTACTTTATGAGGGTTTCAAATCAATGCATCTTTGTCCTCACTGTGGTACAACACTTTCAAATTTTGAGGTCACTCAAGGATACAAAGATATTACCGACATATCCGTTACAGCCAAATTCGAGCTCGTAGAAGAGCCCGGAACGTTTTTCTTGGCTTGGACAACTACACCTTGGACACTTCCTGGAAACGTAGCTTTGGCAGTAAATCCAGAGATAAATTATGTAAAAATTAAAATCGGTGATGTTAAATATATTTTAGCTGAATCAAGACTTTCCGTTATAAAAGAACCGTATGAAATTTTAGAAAAAACTGAAGGTAATGCATTAGTTGGAATGTCATACAAGCCGCTTTTTGATTATTACAATAATTCAGATCTTAAAAATATTGAAAATGGTTTTAAAGTATACGGAGCAAGTTTTGTTACCACAGAAGACGGTACTGGTATCGTTCATATTGCACCAGCATTCGGAGAAGACGACATGAATCTTGGTAAAGAAAAAAAGTTGCCATTTATTCAACACGTTGGACCGGATGGTATTTTTAAAAAAGAAGTAAAAGATTTTGCAGGAGTAAAAGTAAAACCAATAGAAAATCCGCAACTCGCAGACATAGAGGTAATTAAGTTTTTAGCAGGAAAGGGGACCCTTTATGCAAAAGAAAAATTCATTCACTCGTATCCTCATTGTTACAGATGTTATACACCGCTTTTAAACTACGCGACAAGCTCATGGTTTGTTGAGGTGACAAAGTTTAGAGACAGACTTGTAGAAGCAAATAAAAAAATAAAATGGGTACCTTATGAAATAGGGGATGGAAGATTTGGTAAATGGCTTGAAAATGCTCGTGATTGGGCAATTTCAAGAAGCAGATTTTGGGGCGCGCCACTTCCAGTTTGGAAATGCACTCAATGCCCAGAAAAAGAGTTTGTTGGATCTATAAATGACATAAAAGAAAAAACCGGAGGAAGAAATAAATTCTTTGCGGTAAGACACGGAGAAGCAGAAAGCAATGTTTTGAATATTTTAAGCTCGAATCCTAAAACAAAACATCACCTTACAGAAAGTGGTCGTGAACAGGCAAAAATAGCTGGAGAAAAGCTTTTAGATTTAAAATCATTCGGTTCGACATTGCTCACCACAGGTACAAAAGAAAGTGGAAAGGTAGATGTAATATACTGCTCACCATTTTTAAGAACAAAAGAAACCGCAGAAATAATTGCGGAGCAGATTGGCTACCCAAAAGAAAAAATTGTCTTTGATGAAAGACTGCATGAAATATTTGTAGGAGATATGGATGGCAGACCAGACGCAGAATACCAAGCCTTTTTTGAACAAAAAATAGAAAAATTCATGAAAGCCCCAAAAGGAGGGGAGACTTACACCGATGTCAAAAACAGAATGACAGAATTTTTGTATGAAGTGGACCAAAAACAGGAAGGAAAAAATATTGTGATTGTTTCTCACAATACGCCAATATTTTTGATGTTTGCAGGAGTAAACGGAATGACACCAGATCAGGCGATGACTTTGAGAAAGCCGGGAACTCCATTTATAGAAAATTCTGAAGTAAAAGAAATACCTTTTGCCCCTATTCCACACAATAGAAAATATGAATTAGACATGCATAGACCATTTATAGATGAAATATCCTTGAAATGTAAGTGTGGCGGTGAAATGAAGAGGGTTCCAGAAGTTTTTGATTGCTGGTTTGAGTCCGGTTCAATGCCTTACGCAGAGTCACATTATCCTTTTGAAAATCTAAATAAATTTAATCCAGAAAAAGGAACTGGTTTTCCTGCCGATTTTATTGCAGAAGGACTAGATCAGACTAGAGGATGGTTTTACTCGATGCTCGTACTCTCAGTGGCTCTTTTTGATAAATCCTCATATAAAAATGTTGTTGTAAATGGAATGGTTCTAGCAGAGGATGGAAAGAAAATGTCAAAACATTTGAAAAACTATCCAGATCCAATGGATGTTGTTTCTACATACAGTGCAGATGCGCTTAGATATTATCTTTTGTCATCACCTGCAATGAAGTCAGAAGATTTAAGATTTTCAAACAAAAATGTTGATGAGGTAATGAAGAAAATAATTATGAGATTTCAGAACGTTTATACTTTTTTTGAAATGTATAGCGGTTTTGATTTGGATCTCACAAAAGCTGAAAGTTTCAGAAAACCAAACAATGTTTTAGATAAATGGATTTTGGCCAGACTTAAAGAGACGGCGACTTTGATAACAAAAGCTACTGACAATTATGAACTCGACAGGGCTGCAAGACCAATAGGAGATTTTATTGACGATGTTTCGACTTGGTTCTTGAGAAGATCAAGAGATAGATTCAAGTCCGAAGATGTTCTCGATAGAAATTCTGCAATGTTTACTACACGAACTGTTATTTTGGAATTTTCAAAACTTTTAGCGCCATCAATGCCTTTTATTGCAGAAGACATCTATTTGAAAATAACAGGAGGTATGGAAAAGGAAAGCGTTCATTTGGAAAATTGGACAGAAGAGTTTGTCGGAGAGCTTTCTAGAGAAGAGGCTGACGTAATAGAGAACATGAAAGAAACTAGGCTCGTTGTTTCAATCGGCCTCGAAGCTCGTGCAAAAGCAGGAATAAAAGTTAGACAGCCGCTTGCTAAGTTGAAAATTAAAAATCTAAAGTTAAAAGAGCAAAAGGAATATTTCAATTTGATTAAAGATGAAGTGAATGTAAAAGAGGTTAATTTTGATAATTCGATTGAGAATGCTGTTGAGCTTGATACTGTTTTAACAACAGAACTAAAACAAGAGGGAATGATGAGAGACGTTGTTAGAGTAATACAAGAGATGAGAAAAAATAAAAAACTTAACCCTGGAGATTTAGTCGAGCTAGTAGTGGATACTGATGAAGCTGGAAAAGAACTTTTTGAAAAGTTTAATGGAGAAATATCAAGAATTACAGGCTTAAAAGAAATTAGTTTTGAAAAAATGGAGGGTGGCGAGCTTGTGGAACTCGAGGATTTTAGAGCAAGAATGGAGATAGAATAGTCAAAAGTCTATAAAGTCCATAAAGTCGAAAGTGAACATAACACAACAGGAATGAAGCAGTTTGGTTAATCTGGATTTGTCCTACTTTTGACTTTATAGACTTTCGACTTTAGACTAGTGTCATGCACCACATCTATACCACCAACGCCATAATTATAAAAAGTGCTCCTATCGGAGAGGCCAATAAATACTATTTTTTGATTACTCAAGATTTGGGTTTTGTAAAAGCAAGCGCCCAAGGAGTTCGTTTAGACAAATCAAAACTTAAAGGGCACTTGCAGAATTATTCTTTAGTTAAAATCTCCTTAGTTAAGGGAAAAGTTGTCTGGCGTATTGTTGGGGTGGAGACTGTTGAAAGGGGAGACTTTCTAAAAAACACAAACAAATTAATCGCAATCAACAATGTTTTTTCTTTGTTGCTAAGGTTGCTTCATGGAGAAGAAAAAAATGAAATGCTTTTTAAATGTATAGAATCTTTTTATATTTTCTTGCATAATAATGAAATATCTTTGGAAAATATAAAAAACCTTGAGACGATTACTGTACTTAGAATATTATACAATTTGGGTTATTTTAAAAAATCTTTTGACTTAGAAAATTTTGTTAAAGACAATGAATTATCAATAGGAATATTAAATTTGTTTGAAAGTAAGAAAAAAATGGCAATTTTGGACATAAATAATGCTTTGAACGAAACTCACTTATAGAAAGGTGTGTTTTCAGTGACATATACAATATGGTATAATATTGCCTAAGTCTATGATAAATCCAATCGAGCAAAAAGATAATATTGATAAGATAAAAGACTCCTTATACTCGAGAAGCTCAGATGGAATTTTTGCTAAAAGAAGACACATCTTAAAAGATAAAGTGAATACAAAGATTCCTACTGAGTGGAAGGTGGAAGAAGAACAAGCAGAAAGTAGTTTCAAACTTCCGTATACAAAGATCCTTTTGGGAGCTTTTATTTTCTTTATTCTTGCTTTAGGTTTTACTTTTTTTAAATTTTATCTTGGAAATAATGTTGTCTCCGGAAACAACATAGACATTCTAGTCAGTGGTCCAGTGTCTATTGCTGGTGGGGAAGAGTTGCCGTTGGAAATAGAAGTAAACAACAATAATAATATAGATTTAAAGGCAGTAGACCTTCGTATAGAATATCCAGCAGGTACAAAAAGCCCTTTAAATCAAACCGTAGACATGCCAAGATATAGCGAAGTTTTGGGCGCTATAAGTATTGGTAAAAGCGAAAAGCGCTTGGTTAAGTCTGTCATATTTGGCGAGGAAAATTCTTCTAAAATTATAAAAATAATTGTTGAATACAGAGTCTCTGGATCCAATGCTATTTTTAGTAAAGAAAAAGATTTTAATATCTTGATTTCGTCTTCCCCCGTAAACATAAGCGTAAATGCACCTTCAGAAATAAATACAAATCAATTGACTGATTTTTCAATCGATATCAATTCAAACTCAGTGAATGTCGTTAAAAATTTAATATTAAAAGTAGATTATCCCTTTGGTTTTGATTTGGTATCTTCGAATCCAAAATCAATCAGTTCTGACAGTAGATTATTTTCATTGGGAGATTTTGCCCCAGGTACAAAAAGAAATATAAGAATTTCTGGTATTGTAGCAGGTCAGGATGGTGAACAAAGATCATTTAAGTTTACCGTAGGTATTCCTAGCAAAGATGATCCAAAAGTAGTCGGAACACCACTCGCCTTGTATATGTCGACAGTTACTTTGAAGAAGTCTTCAATAGGTTTAAGCATGACTATAAATGACGAGACATTAAAAGAAATTGCTATTAATATAGGAAGCAAAAATAGAGTAAGTATGATTTGGAAAAATAACTTACCAGAAAAAGTTTATGATATGGCAGTAAAAATTAAATTTAATGGACTAGCTTTAAATAAAGCATCTGTAAATACAATCGGTGGTTTTTATGACTCCGCAAACAATTCTATTGTTTTTGATAAAAGCACAAAGTCATCTTTTTCTGTGGTAAATCCTGAAGACGAAGGTGATATGCAGTTTGATTTTAGTACATTATTGCCTTCTTCAAAATCGGCTGTTTCATTTGGAAATTCAAAAATTACTTTAGATATTAGTGTGCTGGGTACCAGAGCAGGTAGTGATGGATCAGTTGCTCAGGAAATTTTATACTCAGATATAAAAACATTAAAAATATCATCAAACCTGAAGCTTTTGTCTAGGGGTTTTAGAACGGTCGGACCGTTTGAAAACAGTGGACCATTTCCTCCGCAGGTAGACAACGAAACCACGTATACCATTACTTGGACCGCAACTGATTCATTTAACAACATTAACGGAGTTAAGGTTTCTGCGTTCCTTCCTCCAAATGTAAAATGGACTGGGTATATAAGTCCTGAAACTGAAAATATTACCTATGACAAAAGCACGGGTGAAGTGGTGTGGAATGTTGGCGAAATGAAGGCCGGTACGGGCACAAATTATCCAGCCAAGGAAGCTTCTCTCCAGGTTGCTATTACACCGTCTATTACTCAGTTGGGCACAGAATTAAATTTATTAAACGAATCAACAATAAGCGGAATAGACTCTTATTCTTTAGCAAGACTTGGAGAGGTCAAGGGTCCTGTCACCACAAATATAACTTCAGACCCTGATTATATAAACGAGGTTGGGAAGGTGGCGCCAGCGGAAAGTGTAGTCTTTTAGTTTTGTCAAAATTCAGCACTAGCAAATTAATCAATTTTAAAGTAAATTAAGATAATAATGAAAAAAGAAGCAAACGTAAAAATGGAAAACATAATCTCCCTTTGTAAAAGAAGGGGTTTTATATTTCAGGGTTCTGAAATATATGGTGGACTTGCAGGAACATGGGACTACGGTCATCTCGGTCTTTCTTTAAAAAACAACATTAAAAATATTTGGTGGAAAAAGTTTGTTACAGACCGCGAAGATATGTATGGAGTTGATGCTGCAATTTTGATGAACCAAAAAGTCTGGCAGGCAACAGGACATGTTGGTGGTTTTTCTGATCCTCTGGCTGAATGTAAAAAATGTAAAAAAAGATTTAGAGCAGATCAACTAGCTGATCCTAAAAAATGTCCTGAGTGTAAAGGCGAGATGGGGGAGTCACGACAATTCAATATGATGTTGAAGACCCACGTTGGAGTCATTGAAGACGACACATCCATTTCATATCTTAGACCGGAGACAGCTCAGGGTATGTTTGTAAACTACAAAAATATTATAGATTCATATCATCCAAAACTTCCATTTGGTATGGCACAAATAGGTAAAGCTTTCAGAAATGAAATTGCACCTCGCGATTTTACATTCCGCTCTCGTGAATTTGAGCAAATGGAAATAGAGTATCTCGTAAACCCAGAAGGTTGGAAAGATTCTTTTGAACATTACAGACTTGAAATGCTCGATTATACAAAACTAATCGGTTTGAAACCCGAGCATGTTTATGAGCTTGAAGTTTCAGATGAAGATAGAGCCTTCTATTCAAAGAGAACAATAGATTTTGAGTTTGAATTCCCATTTGGAAGAGAAGAGCTTTATGGTCTAGCTTATAGAACAGATTACGATTTGAAAAA
>JAVHRR010000021.1:0-41097 GCA_036171775.1 Minisyncoccota bacterium | reverse complement strand
ATGGAGTAGCCAATGAGCGAGGTGTGGGAAGAATAATAGCTGATGGCGGACAACAATATCCATCAGATATTGCAAAAGCTTTTTGTGGCGGTGCCGATTTTAATATGTGCGGATCATTATTTTCTGGATACGAACAAAGCGGCGGAGAAACTATCGTAAAAGACGGAAAAAAGTTTAAAGAATTTTTCGGTTCATCTTCAAATAAAGCCATGGTGGATTATTATGGAAAGAAGGCAGAATATAGGGCAAGTGAGGGGAGATATGTTCTAATGCCACATAAGGGTGATTTAAATGATTTTATCCAAGAGCTTACGGGTTCTCTAAGAAGTACAGCGACATATATTGGAGCAAGACAGCTTAAGGAGTTTCCTAAGAGAGCCACGTTTTTGAAGGTAAACAGACAGCTAACTTCTTATTTGGAGAGATACGATAAAGGGGAATAAATTTATTAAAAATATAAACAAAAAAACCACTTGGAAGCCGGGCTTCCAAGTGGTTTTTTTGTTTAGCAATCAATTGATTATTTAAAAATCACAGAGCCGCTATCATATTTAAGAAGTAAAACCATTTGTTTTTTTGAGGTGAACATATAGCTTTGTGTTTGTTCAAGCATTTTCGTAAAATCACTTTCTTGTGAGTTTTCGCAGTACATTAAGGTAGACATCATTTTACTAAACGTGATTTGTCGATCTTTTGTAACAATATATTCACCACCCACACTATTACAATCTGTTGTTGCTGAAAAAGTACCGTTTTTATTAAATGTAATTGTAAATTTATTTTCAACAAGTGGCTTAACATTTTTATCATCACTATATACCGTGTTAACCCAATTCCAGGTTTTCGTATCAAGAGTCATTCTAGAAATATCCGCTTCGCCTTCAAAGTTTTGTGCGACTTCTCCAAATTGCATTGTTTTAGGATCTAATTTTAACCAAATACTTTTACCAAGACTTGGTTTTGTTGTCATCGGCTCGCCAGGATTTCTGTCTGCATAGTTAACAACAATCACATTTTGTCTTTTTGTACCCATAATTGTTTCGCCTTCATCCATTACGATATTTTGTGGGGCTATACGATCACCTAGAAGTACAGCGTCTGAGCCTATAGGACCATTTGCTGTATTCAACAAGGCAACAACATAATAAAATACTCCACTTCCGCCGGTCTCTTGGGTTAAAAGAAATGCAACATCTTCGGTACCATCTCCATCAAGGTCGTGTCGAAGATCGTTTCCAAAGTAGCGAGTTATTGTTTTTGAAGCAGAATCGGTGGGTGATTTAGTTTCCGATATGCCATTTTTAAGTGTTACGTTTTCACCATTTATTGTATATGTAGCGTCGTGTGTGTTGATTTGCGTACCGTTTATATTATAAATATCTTTATTCGTAAAATTAAACTTGTAAACGCCAGCAGACAAGACTAGTAATATTATAGTAAGTATTACCACATAGATTATTGATAGTTTTTTCATTCAAGCATTATATCACAAGCGCAAAAAACATTATTAAATTTCAGTTTTTGCTTACTATAAAAATATGTTACAATTTTGATATGCAGGATAAGAAACTCGAGCTTCTAATGTTTTCTACGCTCATCGCAGGATTGTCCGTCCTAACTTTTTTTGTTTTCAAACCATTTTTACATATTATAGTTCTAGCAATGGTTCTTTCGGTTCTATTTTATCCACTTTACAAGAAAATTGTAGATATTTTTTGGGGAAATAAAACATTTTCTGCTAGTCTTTTGCTGGCCTTTGCTTTATTTTTCTTGATAATACCCATTTTATTTTTAGGGTTACAAATTTCTGGACAAGCACAGAATTTTTTCTCATTAGCGCAAGCTGATCAAAGTCAATATATACAGTCTATTCAATTCAGTATTAATAATTTTGTACAACAGATAATCCCAACATTTTCTTTTAACGTTTCCGATCTTATTAATAATATTTTGACGTTTATATCTAGTAATTTTGGTGGTTTATTGTCACAAACTACCTATTTATTTTTCCAAACATTTCTTTTGTTATTCACTTTCTTTTTCTTTTTGCGTGATGGAGAAAAGATGCTAAGTTCACTTATTTCTTTAAGTCCTTTTGAAAAGTCACAAAACAAGGAGATTTTAAGCTCAATAGATAGAACGATTACTTCTGTTATACGAGGAACACTTTTTGTCGGACTAATCCGTTTTGTTCTGGTCTCTTCGTCTTTTTATTTTATAGGTATTCCTGATGCTATATTGTGGGGAAGTATTGCTGGGATTATTGGTGCTGTTCCAGGTATAGGTACACCAATCGTTATTATTCCAGCATGTATATACTTACTATTATATGGTAATTTGGCTTCCGTTATTATACTGATTGTCTTGGGTATTTTGATCACTTTTTTTATCGACAATCTACTAGTAGCATATTTCTTTGGTAAAGGCTTAGACGTTCCTTCAATTTTTGTTTTGTTTTCAATCTTGGGAGGAATTATTTTCTTTGGACCACTTGGGTTTATTTTCGGACCAATAGTTTTGTCACTTTTTGTATCATTGGTGGATATGTATAAAATACTTATTCAAAAAAAATCATAAAAAAACCGCCCCTTCTCTAAAGGCGAAGCGGTTTTTTATGATTACTATATTTTGTTTATGAGTTCATAAACTTTCTCCATTCAAAGGCCACGTTTGGTGCCTTGTTATCAAGTTCGGACAAAATAACATCTCTTATTTCACTAGACATAACCTTATCTTTTGAATCTGCAAATTGTATCGCTGTAGCAGAAACTTCATTCACCAGTTTATTAATTTCTGCTGGAGCAAGTTTTGCATCTTGAGCTGCTCTTGTTATACCTTTAATAATTTTCTTAGCGTCAAATGGTACTTTACTACCATCTTTCTTTATAACTTGTTTTGCCATTGCAATTTTTTACAAAACTAATAAATAGGTTTGACTGTAGTGACTAATCTTCAGTCAAAAATGAGACTGGTAGTCGGGCTACTCTTAGATATATTCTATTATCAAATATATCAATAATCAAGTTTACCTGCGGGAAACCAGATTGTTTGGACAGTACTCAATACTTTACATATAATAGACGTATGAACAGTACAATCTTGGGCAAAAAAATAACAGAGAGAGTAATCCTTCATATGGACGGGGATGCCTTTTTTGTTGGCGTAGAAGTTGCTAAAAATCCAAAACTCAGAGGATTGCCTGTTGTCACTGGAGAAGAAAGGGGGATAGTCTCAGCGCTTTCATACGAAGCAAAAGCTATTGGTATAGTTCGCGGAATGCCAATATTTAGAGTAAAGAAAGATTTTCCTAGCGTTATTATTCTTCCAGGAGATTATCAAGCCTATGTTCGCTATTCAGGAATGATGTTTGATATTGTTAGAAGATATGCCGATGATATTGAAGAATATAGTATAGACGAATGTTTCGCCGATCTTACCGGACTCGAGCCCTTGCTTAAAATGACTTATAAAGAAATTGCAGAACGTATAAAGCGTGAGATAAAGGACGAGCTAGATTTATCTATCTCTGTTGGTATTGCACCAACAAAAGTTTTGGCAAAAGTCGCATCAAAATGGGTAAAGCCAAATGGTTTGACCATAATTAATAGTGATAAAGTTTCAGACTTCCTTGTCAAAACATCAATAGAGAAAATCTGGGGCATTGGTCCAAAGACTTCCGAATTTCTTAAAAAGAAAATGATTTACACAGCACAAGATTTTGTAAATAAAGATATTAAATGGATCGTTGGAAACCTTTCCAAACCTTACGAGGCTATCTGGCGAGAATTAAAGTGTGAATTAGTAATGGAGCTTGATCCTAAGCCAAAAACTATTTACTCCTCAATACAAAAAACGCTTTCATTTCACCCATCAACAAATGATAAAGTTTTTCTTCTTTCTCAGCTTTCAAAAAACATTGAAGACGCCTGTAGAAAAGCTAGACATTACGGACTAACGCCAAAAAAGTTTTCAATTTTTCTTAAAACTAAAGATTTTAAATACACAACTTGTTTAATTCAGCTTTCAACACCTTCGAACGCACCAGAAACATTAATAGCGCTAGCGCATAAACAATTTAAAGCGATGCATTTGCCAAAAGTCCTTTATCGTACTACAGGAGTGACTTTACAGGACCTTAATACAGCCAAGTCATCTCAGGGTGATTTGTTTGGTGGCTCCACTGTGGAAGACAAACTTGAGGCAATACACAAACAAATCGATACACTTGAACATAAGTTTGGAAAACGCTTAGTTTATCTTGCGTCTACTCATGATGCACTCAAACGTGAAGTAAAGGGGACTGATTCAGATGATCTAGATCGCGACTTACTTTTTTTGTAGTTAAAATTTTGAATTACCAACTCCCTGAATTGTTATCCTCGCGGATGCGGGGATCCAAGCGAATTGAATTAACATAATGCAACCTGGATCCCCGCCGAAGCGAGGATGACAGAATAAGGAGTATCATAGCTCACAGTTTTAATAGTAAAAAAGAGTTAGACTAGTCTACGATTTTCTTTATAAACTTAATTTTGCGTTCAGTAAATAAAATATTCCAATCAATTTTAACAAATAAGTAAACTAAATATAAAGCCGACAATTGGGCAACAATAAAATATCCACCAAAGAAAAATCCAGACTGTAGGTTGGTTAAGCTGGTGAGCTCTGAAATCCCAGAGGCTGTGAATACCCAAAATAAATAGCTTATCAGTCTTCCAATAAAAAATGGCGCTATCGCAAAAATTAATTTTAATTCGGTAAGACCGTAAGCCAAAAATAATTGTCCCGACGGTAGCGGAGAAAATGCATAAAAAAGAAAAAAGCCAAAGGTAAATGCTTTCTTTTTTTCAATATTGTTTTTTAAAACATCAACATTGTCCCTGCTAGATTCACTCAGTATTTTATTTCTTATTATTCGGTCTGCAAATATGGCGAGTACCGCTCTACCTGACGTAGCAGCTATGGCTGCAAAAATAGAGATAACAATAAGATCATAATTATTAAAATTAAAAGTAAAACCCACAAAGGATAGTAAAATCCATGTGGGTGGCATGAAAGCTGGAATAACATTTATTATAAAAATAATTATTAAGGTAACAATTGATGCCAATATCATGACAATATTCTATATGTTACTTAAAATAATGCAAAGATATATTAAGTGATTAATTAATATGCAAAATGAGCGCCCATAAATGGGCGCTCATTATTCTTTGCCGGACTTAGTCGGCCACTTCTTCTTTTTCGGCGGCCTTCAGCCGCAGCTGCACGAGAACATCGAAGTATTCGGTCTGCTTTTCTTTCGAAAGCTTGATGATCTTTTCTGAAGCCTTGTCGTATTCTCCATCCTTGAGAAGCTTCTTCACTTTCTTTTCGTTCTCATCCATTTTCTTTGACATTTTAAATTTCCCCCTTGATTTGTTTTGCTCGAAGAAAATCATGATGACATTCCCGAAATACTTTACAAAAGAAATCTATTTCTGTCAAAGGTGTATTAAAAAAGTTATCCACAGGTGAAGTTTGACAATAATTTATAATCGTCTATACTCGTATGACACCATAAAAAGTGTAAGTGAAGTGTTCTTTTAAAGCCAAACAAATTTCTTCGTACACGTACGACAGATGCCTGAGTCCGACTTGCAGACAAGACAAGCCGAACCAACCGCAGACGTAAGCTTCCACTAAGATGGCCTTTAACAAGTCATCAATAGAGTCGCCCAAAACCGCGAACAGGAAAAAGTGCAGGAGCGCAATGCAAAGCTCGGCGAACCCTAAAGGTTCCCAAGCCGGCATCGCGCTTGAGTGTTACTGACCGCAAGGTCTTTAAAACACTTTCTTATCCCCTAGAATAACTACGGACCGCTGGTCTGTCTTTATAGGCACAAGATACCGGGTTGCCAACCTGATATCTACTCTGGCCAAGGCAGAAAGTTCTTCCTGATTAACAGTCAAACCCGCTTACAACCAATTAGCAGGTACGACGTCAACGAAATCAATGGGCTACAAAGCTCAACGAAATTGGCGACAATATCATCCCATAGGTGTACAGCCACCTAGGAAGACTTTCACACTTTAAATAAGGGACAGCCGCTTGCGGTTGTCCCTTTTTTCATGTCTTTTTTTTAATTTAGTATATATGGTATACTTTGACTCAGTTTAGTTGCAATCAATTTATTAGTTATTAATTAATATAATTATTGATGGATAATAAAACAATAGACAATAAGAAGCAGACACTTTCTTTCTTTGAATTCCTAGCCACACTCAAGTGGTTATTTGTTTTTAATTTTAAGCTTTCTCCTTGGGCGGCTACAGCGCAGATTGTAATAAGGACTATTTTAGACACTAGCCCTTTGTTTAATGCTTTTATTTTCGCAAGACTTATTGATAAAATAATAATTATTGCTAGCAGCTCCAATTCAAATATTAACGACACCATTCCACTGTTAGGTCTTTTGCTTATTTTTAATTTGGCAATTTCTGCCTTAAACTCTATTTACGGTTACGTCTCTAGTGTTATGAATCAAGCTTCAGGATATACGGTACCGTTAATTTTGGCTAAGCATATCAATTCGCTCGGAATTCAAACATTAGAGAACCCAGAAGTTGTTAATAAGGTCCAAAGAGCAAAAGACACAATAGGCTCGCTTAGCGGTGACTTTGAAAGAATGATAATGTTTTTTTCTAGAATTATTGTACTGATTTCAGCATCAGTTATCGTCATAAAGATAATGCCAATTATCGCTTTGATTATCATTCTTGCAATTATACCAGAGCTTATTTCTAATAGAATTCATATGAAACAAGATTGGGAATGGTGGCGTTCACAGACTGAAAACAGACGTAGAGCCAACTCAGCGGTCGGTTCATTAAACAATACCGAAAACCTACAAGAAATAACAATAACTTCTGCGTTTAAATCGTTAGGAAATGTTTACACCGAATTTGCAGAACGATATGTCTCTGTTGATTTAAAAATAATGAGAAGTTGGCAGACCTATGGCTTTTTTTTGGGTTCTATTACGGATATCGCAAGTATTTTTGGATATTTTTCAATATTGAAGAATTTGTTCTACAAAATAATATCAATAGGAGATGTCACTTTCCAGATGAGAGTTTTGGATATGTTTGTTGGTAATCTGTCATCTTTTGGTAGCAATTTTAGTTCACTTTACGAACGATCTGCAAGAACAAGAGAAATCAAGATGGTTTTTGAAATGAAAACTATGGTAGTAGATGGCAATATTAAATTACCAAAGCTTGAAAATGCTCCTTCTATCAAATTTAATAATATTAGTTTTAAATATCCAGGTGCAGACAAGCACGTTATTAAAAATTTAAGTTTCGACATTAAACCAGGAGAAAAGATAGCTATAGTAGGAGAAAACGGCGCTGGAAAGACAACCCTTGTAAAGCTTTTGAGTAGATTTTACAAAATTGATAAAGGTGAAATTTTATTGAACGATATCAATATTAATGAAATCAAAATAGAAGATTGGTACAAAAATTTGGGTGTGCTGTTTCAAGATTTCAACACATATGGATATTTGACTCTTAAAGAAAACATTCATTTGGGAGAAGCTAGTAAATCATTAAACATTGCTCACATAAAAGCAGCCGCAGAACAGGCCAATGTTGATTCTTTTGTAGGTGACTATAAGAAAGGATACGAACAGATATTAAGTGAGAAATTTAAAGGCGGAACAAGACCAAGCACAGGACAATGGCAAAAGATTGCCATTGCAAGATTTTTTTATCGTAATTCACCAGTGGTGGTATTTGATGAACCGACTGCATCTATAGACGCAGTTTCGGAAGCAGAAATATTTGGAAAGATTTATAAATTCTTTACTAACAAAACCGTTATTATTATTTCACACCGTTTTTCTACCGTACGAAATGCTGACAAAATATATGTATTAGATAAAGGAGAAATTGTTGAGTGCGGAAACCATAGACAACTTTTGAAACTGAAAGGGAAGTATTACACTGCGTTTAACATTCAAGCAAAAGGTTATAAATAAATGAAAAAGCCTCCGGACGCGCCTTGATAGCGATCCGGAGGGCCACTGTTTTTTACCTCCATAAGCCGTAGCCGCCTATGGATTAGTCCCTGTCGACCACTTGCTAACCGGGAATCGTTACTGCAGCAAGTGACTTGGCTGTTGGTTTATTGTCTCGCTACCCGCCAAGCGATTTCGAGATTGGTAATATTTTAGCACATAAATATTTGCTGTCAACAGCGCAATGCTGTGTGAGCTTTGTCTATATCAATTGACTAATATGTAAAATTGAGATATAAATTCATCTTGTTCTTTCAGCAAAGCTTTCAAAAGCTATCATAAAACGAGTTATGGGGGAAAAATGAAAACAGCCACAAAGGTTAAATGCCGTATCGCCATGACAGTAACGGTTCCTGTAGACGAGACTCTCAACGTAGAAAAAATGGTTGAGAATGCGAAGCTTACTTTCAGCAACAGCCAGATCACTTCTGTTCACTTTCCTAAGGTGAGCGGTGGAAAAAGCACTGTGAAGAAGATTGCGCTTTTTTCATTCAACAAGTCCGTTTCTTCTGAAGTCGCGATAAGCGAGATGAAGAAGAGGGGTTATGTACCTATAACGATACAAGACCTGCTCAGCTTGGCTGTAAAATACCCAAACCTTCAGAGGGAGCACCTTATCGTAGCGTTTGGATCCGTGTGCGCGCTCGAAGGAGTTAGCCACGTGGCGTTCATCTATGGTTTCTCCCTTAGCCGCCAGCTTCGTTTATACAATATCAAGAATGACTGGAGCGATATCTGCAGATTCGCAGCTATCCGCAAGTAGTTTACGATACCAATCATTTTCCAAGGAGGATTGGAGAAATGACAAAAAAGACCCACCAACTGGTGGGTTTTTTTAATAGCTACTTAGTGTGCTCTGAACTGATGTGGTTTGTTAATATTAAAACAAATTTCGAGTTTTAAATATTATTATTATAATAATAACGTTCAAAATTGAAACAATTAAATTAAAGTATAAGTCCTGTTGAGATTTATCAGTAGCACTTTTACTGATTGAATCAGAAGGTAATTCGGAAACAATATCGCCCCAGTTTTTATAAAGCGTGTCTTTGAGTGCGTCATACTTATCGCTACTTAATAAATTATATGCAGTATTTATATCTTTTTGCTCAATTGCCTGAAAAGTTTTTTTCTCAATATCAACTCTTTCCATTTTAATTTCTCGTCTCGCTGCAATAAGTGCAATAATTTTATCTTTATTTTCTTGTTCAATTTTACTTTGAGCTAACAAAACTTCGATGTCATTTTTTAAAAGGTTGTCTAATTTTACTTCGTACTCATCATATCGTGTTTTATGATAAGGAGTTTTGGTATAGTCTCCCTTTTGGGCATGAATTAGACTAGCATCAGCATCGACAGTCAATATAGAATCATAACTTAAAATTTTTTGAACCGACAACTGTAAAGGAATTTCAATATTTTTGATTTGTTCTGTATTGAAAATGACATCGTTATGCAATTTGTAGGCAACTAACGTTTGGATGGAAATTAAAATAATTAATAAGGACAAACCAGTTAAAATTTTGTTAGTATTTTTTATTTTGTGTTAAAAATAAATAAGAAAACTGATAAATTGACTTTGCACATTATATCATAAAAAAAATGAGGTTTTGAAATATATAAAGTTGATTAATACATCTGGGACATAGACATTGACATAGACTAATATACATGGTAAACTTTTTGAGTAAGTATCAAATAGCTCTGGAGGAGATTATGAAAAAAATGGCTGTGTATATGGTGAAAACCAAGGGGTTAAGTGGGAAAAAACTCAAAAAAATTATTTACAAATACGGCTCTGATTTTAAAGTCGTATTTGTAATAGCCGATGAACAAACACCAAAACGGCCCGGCTTAATTGATCTACTTCCCAAAAATGAAAATGAGGAAAGGCGTCCGCAGTAGCGGACGCCTTTATACATATCCTTAAATATTTTAGTGTGTATTTATTTATTAACTTTATATTCACGCCACTTTCTTTCATCAACATTTTGATTTTATTATATACCAGATTAATTATTGTAATATTTTTTTATTGACGATACATGGCCTGCATAATTGTCAGAACAATGAAAAGCCCCAGTTCTGTCATTAAAGTAAAATAAGCAGGAAGTATTTATTGGATTTAATGCTGCCAAAACAGCCTCAACTGATGGGCTTGCTATCGGAGTCGGTGGCAGACCATTATATTTGTATGTATTGAAAGGTGACGCTATATATTTATCGCTCGGTACTACTTTTGGCCACCAGCCAGCTTTCGAGCTTTTATTTGCCTTCGCATATTGGAGTGACGAGTCTATTTGAAGATTCATTCCCAGAAACAGTCTATTCCACATAATGCCTGATATTAGACGCATGCCGTCTGTACTTATTGTTTCTCTTTGTATAAGCGAAGCTATTATTAAAGCATCTTCCAACGGAACGATTTCCTGCGTAGACGATCCATAATGAGACAATATTTTATCAGAAAAACGTTCGTTTATTATTGATTGTACTTCTCCTGGAGTCATACCGATTATGATCGGGTAAAGTCCCGGAGTAAAAGACCCCTCTATTAGCGGTAAGGTTGAGCTGCCTGTAGGGGTAATAAATTCATTTTTTTGCTTATTGTTCCAACTCAAAATGTTTCCAAAAATATTAGCAACTTGTTCTTTTCTCATGCCTGGTTTGATAGTTACAAATCGATCTCCAACACTAGCTGTATTTTGATACCAAGGTGCGTTTACTATCGATAGTGCGATATTTTCGAACATATTCCATAAATAACCTCCGCTCTCGATGACGGTTGCTCCCAATAAAGAATGTTTTTCTGCTAGAAATTCGTTGACCACCTTATCTTCAGTTATAGTTTTATTTTTAGGGTCGACGGTAACGGGGAATTCGCTGATTGCGTCTACTCGCAAAGTATCATTGTTTTTTATAGAATATCTCAAAAAAGCTGGCAGCAACAATACTATCAATACAATTAGTAGAAAGACAGAAGATGCAATATATAATTTTTTTTTATATTTTTCCACTTAGTTTATCTTTAGATTCCGCTGATTATAAATATTTATCAATATTTAAAAACTGTGCTATCTGATCTTTTGATAATGGGGCGTCTTTTTGACCCGAGTTAATTTTAAATGTTATAGCATGATATAGTTCGTTTAGTCTCATTTGCGCATAATCAATCTTTTGAGTTTCTTCTGTATGGCTCTGTAAACTTAGCAATTTGTTTTTTTCTTCGTCTAGTTTATAAAAATGATCTTCAAAATAATCTTGAGCTGTTATGATGGCGTTAAGCATCGATAGCTTATTTTCGTTGTTTTGGTTATTTTGTTCTTCAGAAAGATCTTGATATGCTCTTTTCCTTTCATAAAGAAATGTAGAAAGCTGCATTTTTTCCGCTGCTAGTTTTTTAAGTTTATCCATAGTTTCATTATTAATATTACCTGAGAATATTCTTTTTCTGAGTTCATCATTTAATATTGAACTATTTTCTATATCCATGCCTGAATTAAAAAAACTGATAATATTATGAATATCTGCACTCGATAAATCACTATGTTTTGACAAAGCACTTTCTTCCAACAGTAAGTTGTCTAGGCGCTCCTTAAAGCGGTTTTCCATATTTGCTTTTGCTTCAACATTTTCCTCAATAATTTTTTTCTCAGGTAATGTTTCAGGTTCGTCTTTATCTGTTTCTATGTTTACTATTGTGGGCTCAGCTTCCATTCCGGTTGGAATTTGATCAAAATTCATAATATGTAATTATTAATTGCTAAATATTAATTAAATTATATACAAATATAATAGTTTTGTATATAAGTTTAGATTTTTGTTCGATTATATTATTATCTTTAGAACGTTATCATAAGCCCTAAGCTTACACCAAAAGATCCTTTATTTCTGAGTTAGTTTGAAGCGTATTAATTTGTTGATGAGATAGTGGATAGCTAAGGCAAGGATAGTCCAGTAGAAAATAAAATATATTCCAACAAATGGTGGTGGCGGATCTTCCTTCAAAAAATTAACACTTGGTAATAATAAGGGTCCTATCAGCACAATTTTTATCGGTGAGATAATTGTGGATATTGTGCTTTTCCAGCCTACAGGCGAGTCTATTAACAGCAAAGAGTCTGGTGGCTTAGGGAAGCCTCGTGGGCCCGTAGATCCCAAAAGTGAGGTGGTAATAAAAAGAAAGGCGAACCCGCAAATGATGAAAAGAATAGTGAATTTTTTTCTTGAAATGTTCATGTTGATAATAATATTATCTTGGTTTTTTCAAGTGGCGGCTCAGGTAATATTAAAACGAAATTATAATTTCCAGATAAATTTCCAAAGTTTGGTGTACCACTTTTCAGTTTTTGTAATTATTTTTTTATCTGTTGTTGGTTCAGTCAACGAATTAGTTGTTGAACTAGAAACAGCATCGATTGTTACAGTGGTTATTGCACTAGTTGTTGTAGCACTAACAATTTTTTCAGTCGTTTGCTTTTTAGTTTTTGTTGGAACAATTATTGGCTTGGGAACATTAACAGGGACAATATTAACAACAGGTTGTTGATTGTTTTCTTGAACTGTGGTTACATCATCGACAATTATAGTAAGAGGTATATCATATGCCAGAAGCACTTTACCCCAATAAACTTTAGCTAAGAAAGTATAAATTCCTGATTTTTTCGCGGTTAGTCTTAAGTGAAAAAAATTTGTAACTGCATTCGGTTGTTTAAATGATTCTGATAAATCTAACCCTTCAGGAATATTGTAATAAGTTATACGGGGTGTTTCCCCAAAAATTTGTGGGTAATCATAATATATGTCATATGAATATGGTGTGTTGACTATTGCTCTAGGTAAATTTGATATATTGTTAAAAACTAATCCTATAATTTTAATACTTACTTTTTTATTTACCATAGCCCCATAATCATCAGTGAATGAAAATGTTAATGAATAATCACCAATAGCTTCTGGAACTCCTTCATATTGAACATTGTAAAAGCTAGTCCCCAAAGTATTGACCGCCCCAATTTTTAGACCAGGAGGAAAGTTTCTACTGACTAGTACTACTTTTGGTTTATATTCTGAACCAGAATAAAAAAAAGAAATTGTAGCAATAAAATCCTGACCTACAATCGCAGAGTATGAGTCTTTAATATCGTCTACTTCAAACACACCAGCTGCAGAAGTGCTTTTTGGCAAAAAACTTATAATAGTAAAAATAGATATAAAAAACAAAAACATTAAATATTTTTTCATATATAATCATTTTAGTTGATTTTTTGTCATGTGTAAAGTAGAGAAAATAAATGAAATTGTTAGTGAACTAAGAAACTCAAATGAATCAAGGTTTTAATTCCCTAACTCCTGAATGACAGGGCATCTTTCTCTACGAGGACAGTAGACCTTTCGTATCGTACTCACTACGTTCCGTGCGATACACTCAAGGTTTTCGATCCCTGTCACGTCAGCTATTCGCTGACTTCTCGGAGCAGTAAAGTAAAATAGCACCCTAAGGCGCTATTGTACTAACTGCTCCCCATACAGGTTCAGGACCAAGACCTTCGAGATGTTGCGAGGCTTTTCCAGCTACTTTTGAAGCTAGATCGGGATGCAAACAGGTCACTTTGAGTCAAAGTAATATATAGCTTTTTTGACAAGAATCGGACAAATCGGACACTGCGTGGTAATATTGCAAAATGAGCGATTCAATTTTTATAGATGAACTTCCAGTAGTAGAAAGTAGCGAAGTAGAGAAATTAAAAGAAAAATACCCTCAATATGATCCATATTTTATAGTGTGTTCTAGTTTAAAAAAATACCGAGAAAAATTTGATAAATTATGGAAAAATTATAAACCATATGCGGACACGCATTTTAAAGATCAAATTAAAATAAATTTTCATCAAAGGTCATGGGAGATGTATGTTGGCAACATATTACTTAAAGATGCAACTATAATAAGCTCCAAAGACGAAGGTCCAGATTTTATTATAGATGAGTCAATTTATATTGAGTGTGTTGCCCCAACAAAAGGAGATTCAATAAAATCAGATTCTGTTCCAGAAATGTATGTGGCTAAAACGCCACAGGAAATACGTGTCATGAATGTACCAACAGATCAAATGATCTTACGTATTACACAGGCAATAAAAAGTAAGGCATTAGATCAATATGAAAAATGGAAAAGTAAAAGCTGGTTTAATAATAAGATGTCTTTTATTATTGCATTGAATACAGCAGATTTACAGCATGTTGAGGATTCGAATATGCCAAATATTATAAAAGCCCTATTCGGTTTCCAGTTTATGAGTATTAATATAAAAACTGGGGAAACAAATTATACGCACCGAAATAGTATTAATAAAACTAACAACGAGCCAGTTTTAGTAGATTATTTTACAAATAATGAATTTAGTTTTGTAAGTGGTGTTTTGTTTTCAGATAATTTAGTTTCGAGTCATCCAGATGATATTGGTGATGATTGTTATTTTGTAAATAACCCTTTTGCAGACAACCCAATCAATGATTCATTTAAGAAACATTATAAAAGATGGACCGCAACCAAATTTGAAGGGAAATTAAGTTTAAAAAAAGAATTCTAATTATTATTTTGGTAAAAAAACTGAAACAAAATTTTGTGATATGATATTGATATATGGGAAAAGCATATAAAAATTTTTGGAGTTTAAATACAGATGAAGCTGTTGTCACAGGTATACTAAGAGACGCCCACAATAAAAATATAGATGTTTTTATGCCTCTTAATGCACAAATGAAAGATATTGATTTGATGCTAGTAAATACAAAAACTAAAAAATTGCTTTCTATACAAGTAAAAGGAAGTAGGGCTTACGAACCAAAAGAAAAAGAATCAAAAAACCACGGTGATGGATCTGGTGGATGGTTTTTCTTTCCAAAAAAGGTAATCGATAATTCAACCGCGGATTATTTTATTTTTTTAATTTATGTGATAAGTGAATCATCAAAAATAGGCAGACGAACTTTAAAACCACACACAATTGCTATTCCAACTAAAGTAATAAGAAAGTTGGCTAAAAAATATAAAATTTCCTATGGTGATAATAGTTATAATTTTTTTATTTGGATAAACCCCCAAAAGAAAGAAGCTTTTGATTATAAAGATAAAAAATTTTTTATAAGTGAGTATTTAGATGAAAACGGTATACAAAAAATGTACAAAGAGTTATCTAAATAGCATATAAAATATGGCTTAAAATGGTGTTATAATGTCACTTTTTGCTTTATTTCTGCTAATAAACCCTTTAATTTTGTCATTTTGTGACGGTGAGCTTTACAACCTAATATTTTTGGTTTGCTTTAAAGATCGGGTCTTCTTTTATTAGAAAACCCGCGTAAAATTAGTATTGATGATATTAAGTATTTTGTCGAAAATATGGAGGTATCATTTATAAGCATAATAATTAATCACATGCAGAATAGAACTCCCGGAGTTAAACATATTAAACATCAAGATGGCTCAGTTTGGAGTGAAAATACTTGCGAATGTGGCAAATTATTATATAAGAAAGATTTAAGGAATGACCGAATACAAATGATGGTTGGTGGAAGATCAGAGTCTCCACAATTTACCTACATAGAGATACCGGGTAATCCATCTCAAATTTCCATCACTTGTCCTCAATGTAAAATGAAAATCCTTATCGCTAGTTATTCTGAAATAATACAAATACAATAAGTTTAAGTTAGTACAATTAGAAGAGCATCGTCTGGAACGCCCAGACATTAGCCTGTATGAAAATACGGACTCGTGTCTAGGTGTTTTTTTATTAGTACTAAATTACAAAAATGAATAAAGAAAATTTAAAAATAGAGTATGTAGATATTAGTTTATTAATTCCATCTGAATACAATCCAAGAAAATGGGATGAAGAACAAAAGAAAGATTTAACAGAAAGCATAAAAAGATTCGGAAATGTTGACCCAATTATTACAAACGGTAATAGTGAAAGAAAAAATATTGTAATTGGTGGACATTTCAGATTAGAAGTATGTAAAGAGATTGGTTTTAAGGAAATGCCTGTTGTTTATGTTGATCTTACGATTGAAAAAGAAAAAGAGTTGAATATGAGATTAAATAAGAACCAAGGTGAATGGGATCTAGATTTGTTATCAGAGTTTGATGAAAACATATTATCTAACGTAGGATTCTCAAGTGAAGAGATCGATGACATTTTTGCAGTCGAAGATGTTCCTGAAGAGTTCGATATTGAGAAAGAACTAGCTAAGATGGAAATTGGCGAAATAGAAGCTAAAACAGGCGATATGTATGACCTAGATGGCTCTAAATTGCTCGTTGGTGACTCCATGAAGGAGGAAGATGTACTCAAACTCATGGGAACAGAAAAGGCTAGTATGGTCTTCACAGACCCCCCTTATGTTTTAGATTACTTAAAAGGAAAGAAGAAAAAGAATGGGGAAGTTACATCGGGTTTTGGTCACAAGAGAGACAGAGTTTATATTGGAACAGAAACATTACCTGATAACTTTACGGAACTATGGATGGCCAATATGGCAAAGATTCAAAAACCAGATTTTTCAATTATTATTTATGAGAATCCAAAAAATCTCAGATTAATATGGAATGAATTAGAAAAGCACTGGAAATATAGAAATACAATTATCTGGCACATTCCAAATAGAGTTCAGGGATTTTCTGCTAAGTATAAATTCTTTAACAAACACGACTTTGCAATTGTTGGTAGTTCAGGAACTGTAGAACTAAATATGGAACCAGAAAATGAACCATTACTTCAAGAAGAATATGAGACCGCATTATTTGCTACGTCTGGTAAACCTCATTGGGAAGGTTATGAGGCTGGAAAGAAAATTTGTCCTACAGATTTCATAGAGAATATCGCTTCAGATGAAAAATCATCTGGGCAGGGAATTATCTTTGGAACAAAACCAATAGAAATTCTGATCCCATACATCAAAGTCTTAACAAAGAGAGATGATCTTATAGTTGAACCGTTTGGTGGAAGTGGTTCTACTCTTATAGCTGCAACAAAGCTAAAAAGAAGATGTTACATCATGGAAAAGTGTCCCATCTATGCAGAAGTAATAAAAAAGAGATGGGAAAATCTAACTGGGAAAAAAGCTATTAAATTAAATGAAAACGCCTAATGAAAGAAAAAAATTTCTGGAGATACTCGAGGAAATCCCAAACGTATCAATTGCTGCAAAAAGAGCTTGTATAGCAAAATCTACTATTTATGAATGGAGAGAAACAGTGGAAAATTTTGCAGACGACATGGACGAATGTCTTTGGAGAGGCAGAGATTCTGTAACTGACTTGGTTGAAAGTAAATTGATAAGCCAAGCTACTAAGGGTGAACCTTGGGCAATGAAGTATTGGTTAGGTGGAAATTGTAAGAGATATGTTAAACCAAGAATGGAAAATGTATTCTTTGAAGACTCAGAAATAGTAAGAAAAATTGCTATAGAAGTAATAACAAGAAAACTAACAGAAGATCAGATGGAAAAATTTAGAAAAGAAAATGAACAAGCCAAACAAGGAAAAAAACCTACTGAATTTATAATTACTGATTTTTCTGAAAAAGATGATAATTTAACCAATGAGGAAAAGCAATCTATATTAGGCTCCTGATTGCTTTAATAAATTCATCTGCTCTGTTAGCCCATTCGTCAGATAGGACACTTGGACGAACTTCTCTATAATTATCTGGAATAGTAAAACCAATATCCTTCATGGCTTTCGCATACTTATCTATAAACTCCACTTCTTGTATATCGTTGTTTTTAATCCATTCAAAGTTAAATGACATCCTTCCATCCGTACCCAAAGTATAAAGAGATCTTGAACATATTTTCTCGAACACTGGATTAAATGATCCGTACTTATTACCTGTTCCATACTTAACATAATCCGCCTTTTCTTTTGAGAAATCATAAATCTTTTTGAAAGCTGTGTACTCTTTGTCAGAATAATTATTTTTTGCATCTGCGAGAAGTAACTCCTCATTCCACTTTCTTCTTTCACCTGATGAAGAGCTACTTACTGCGATATCTTTCTTTACCTCTGCACCAAATATCTTAGGAATAATGATTTCTTGTTTTTCGTGTTTGTAATATTCAAATTCAACAGCATAGATATCAAATTGACTGTTCTGGTTTACGAAACGTATAAGATCTTTGAGTCTATCGTCTACTCTGTCCATTAAAACAACGAAATGAAAGATTCCATCGTTAAGATTACTCTTGGCTTTTTCTATCACTAACTGAACATCTTCGTCTGTTAGTCCAAAAAACTCTTTAATCTTTTCTATTGTTTTAAGTTTAAATACTTTTTGTGTATGTTCATCTAAAGTGGCCAAAAATTCATTAAAATCGTTTGAATGATTCCAAAGAGATGCTCCGTAATCTAGTGCTTGAGCAATAACATTTCTTTTATCAGCATTTGTGTAGAGTTTTGTTTCGATTATGTATAGTTCTCCTGATCCATCTATACCGATGGCATCAATCGGTCCACTTTCAGTTCTAAATTCGCGAGCCAAAACAAGTAATCTGATATCTTCTTTAATATCATAAAGAGGAATACTTTCAGGATTCTTATAAATATATTCTTGGAGAAACTTCTCTTTATCAAAAGAAGTTTTATCTAATCTAACAGCCTTATCGCCATTAGTTGAAATTATTATTGACATACTCTAGCGGGTTTTAGCAATGAGAAGAGTCTTCGTGAACAAAGAGCTCCCCGCCATCGCGATGAAACCTTTCGGCCCCACCCATACCCGTTTCCAGATATGACCCGCTAGAGTGACTCTGACGAGGAGTTCTTTATTCTCTAGCGGGGTTTGCAACCATATCCTCTAGTAAACTAAAGGGGTTAGGCCGTCTTTTATTTAATTGTATTGATATTCTATCGTAAAAAACGATATTGTGCTATACCTTAGCTTAAGTTGAGTGCCTTGCGAAGTGGGGTTGTCAACAGTATTTTTGACTAAATTTTAGCAGTCTTAAAGATCATATTTTGTATATAGAATACTTTATTGAATATGAGCAGTTACACCATTAAAACAAAGAATAAGAGGTTTAATGAAATAAATAATAACCTTAATAAATTAACTAAAGAAAAAATTTCTGACTATTTTATTAATGACGGTTATTTTCCAGAGGAACAATTTCTGCCGTCAGATTTTTTTCTTTCATGCGGATTAGCTAAAAACGCATCTGTTAAAAAATATCTTAAAAAAATTGATTATTCAAAATATATTCCCGACGGCAAACCAACTTTATTGTATTTTCCAAAAACAAAATATACACTAAGAACTTTATCTGTTCCACCTTTTATAAATCATCTTTATTTAACGAAATTTGTTTCAGAAAATTGGCAAATATTTAAAAAACATTTAACGCTAGATGAAAAAAAAGATAATATAATTCCCTATAGTGTACCTCTTTTTATTGAAGGCAAAAAAAGATCAGAAATTGGTATTAGTAATCACAAGGTACTATCAGAAATTGATCTACAGTCATTGCTAAGAGACTATACTCATTGTGTTTTTCTCGATATAAAAGATTTTTATCCAAGTATTTATGTCCATTCACTTGCATGGGCATTGGACAAAAGAACACGTCATGATAATACATGTTTATGCAAAGGGCGTGATAAATGTAAATTTCATAATTATAATTATCCAGCAAATAAGCTCGATGAATTAACAAGAAAGTTGAACAGAAATAGAACTAAAGGTATTCTTATCGGTCCATATACATCAGACTTTAGTTCTGAAATATTGTTAAGATCAATCGACAAAGAACTTTCAAAAAAATTTATTAAACAAAGTAATAAATACATTGGCTTTAGATTTAAGGATGATTATGTTTTTTTGACAAAGAATCAGGATTTGGCTGATAAAATTCGGATGGAAATGCAAAAAATACTCGATGAGTACCACCTAGGCGTAAATGACGACAAAACTTTTTGTTCCGACGTAGATTCACTTGAAGATACAAAGTATTGGAAAGTGGAACTTAAACAAATTAAAAATGAAATTGATCAAAAACTTAATAAAAAAGAAAAGATTTTTGAATTAGATGAATCGGATATAATTTTTTGGTTAAAAACTACTCGTGACCTTTATAAAAAGTACAAAGATCAGTATATAATAAAAGCCATCCTCGGGTACTTTATAAGAGAAGGTATCGAAAAAATAGAAATAAAAAAGAAAGTAACAGATGCAAACCCACACTTGGTGGATATTGAAGAAAATTATATTGCAGTTTTTTCACATTTTAGTACGTTGTGTAAACTAGTTCCTAGTGCGTGGCCATCGTTTTTAGCATTTATTTACTATTGTTATAAAGGAACTTCTAACAAAGAAGTTAAAACATGTATTCAAGATTATTTAGTAAGACTTATAGAAAGCTTTCTAGAAAAAGACGAAATTTTTCCATTAATTTGGACTTTGTATATTACTAGAAGATGTAAGCTAGAGATAGATAAAAAAATAACAAATAAGATTATTAAAAAATATAAGTCTAATTGGTTGATTGAATCATTTTTTGATATAAATAAAAGCAAAATAGTTCTTAATGATGAAACAATTTTTTTAGTAAATAATGGTAAGCAAAAAGAAATACCACTATATAAAATTATTAGTGTTTTTGGATATAGACAATTGATAAAACAATCAAAAAAATAATTTAGGTTATATATGGAAAACAATAATATTACAATACAAGAATCTTTTGATTCAACACTAAAAGATACCGATTTAAAAGGAATTGCTATTGATATTACAGAGTTAGCTTTAGATTCAATTATTAAAGATCCAACTGTTCAGAGTTTGCCTATCGTTGGAACTGTAATAGGAATTACAAAGCTCGGTGCTAATATACATGATAAATTATTTTTGAAGAAAATTATCTCTTTTCTGAATGGTTTAAAGAATGTTTCTGTTGAGGATAGAAATAAAATAATAAAAGAGATTGATGAATCTAAAAAATATCGAGTTAAAGTTGGGGAAAAATTGCTTTACATTATAGATAGTTGCAATGATTTCGAAAATTCCGAAAGAGTCGCGAACGTTTTTAAGTTTTTTGTTAACGGTAAAATTAGTTATGATGATTTTTTAAAAACTTCTAATGTTCTTCAAAAAATAACAAATTATGATTTACAGTGGTTTTTGAATAAAGCAAAAGATTTTATGAACAGTGAAGACGTTAGAGGTTTGATAGGCTCTGGTCTGTTTGATTTAGAATACGAGCCTGTGGATGTTAGGGTTGATGATGAGGATGATTATAAAAAATTACGTGAAAATCCTAATTCAAGCAAATATAAAGCTGAGGTTGATGGAGGTGGTATTAATATTACACTAAGTCGAGTGGGAAATATAATTATGGACATATTTGGCAGTAGGGAAAAGAAGAAGACGTTAAAGTTATAAATAATTATTATTTACTATGAAATTTATAAATGAATATCAGGCATTAATAGGATCATTTTTAGCAATTTTTTCATCGCTCACACTTTGGTATTTAAAGGAGTTATATGAAAAAAATAAGTGCCTAAAAAACAACAAAAAAGAAATTGAAGATATGTTCCTTATGATTTCTCGTGACGCAGAAGAATCCGTTAAAGATTTAATCGATTATATTTCCAGTGTACGCAAAAATTTAGATTTGGATAAAAAAGATAAAAAATTTCATGTATTTCAGCATTCTAAATTTAATAAAGTTTATATCAATGAAGAAAGAATCTTTGTTTTAAAGAAAGGAATAAACTTTACGTTATCACAACAAATTGATATTGCGGTTTCTGCATGCAAAAAGTTTAATTCTTTATTAGAAGCAGTTGAATTTGAACCGACGTTTATTTTTGACAGTACTATTAAATTAATAAATACAGGAATTGAATCGAAAGTATATGGAATAGATTCATACAAAAAAAGTATCAATTCTTTTTTTAAAAAACTTGAACATCTACTGGATAATGATTTTAAAAGAGCACAGATAAATATGTTAAGACCCGTTGTTGCTTTGGGACCTAAATATATAAATATTAAACATATACCAGCTAATGTTATAGATGACACTTTAGACGTTGAGGCTGGATTAATATTAACTGCATTAAAACAAGACCTGAAATAGGCATAATTATCAACTTTTAAGACCTAGACTTACTAGATGGCATGCGTCATTGATTGATGTATGGAAACTCAGTTGCAAGAACGAGTATTTGTACCAAAAGTCGTAGTACCTACCAGATACTGCCTTTATGCACGAAAATCATCAGAGCAAGATGAGCTGCAGGCATTATCTATTGACTCTCAAGTCAAAGAAATGATGGATATGGCGACCAAAGAAGGACTTAATGTAGTTGAGGTCAAAATGGAATCTCACTCAGCCAAGGACTCAGGGCAACGACCTGTATATCAAGAACTTATAGCTGATATTAAATCAGGCAGGTTTAATGGAATAATTGCTTGGGATCCTTCAAGAATAAGTCGTAATGCAGGAGATCTTGGTCAAATTGTTGACCTTATGGATCAAGGAAAGATGATCGATATAAGAACTCATGGCCAGAGATTTACAAATTCTCCAAATGAGAAATTTCTTTTAATGATTTTGTGTTCACAGGCAAAACTAGAAAACGATCATAAAGGGGAAAATGTAAAAAGGGGATTAAGAGCTAAATGCGAACAAGGATATAGACCGGGAATGGCACCGCTTGGATATATACATGATAAGTATGCTGACAAAGGAAAGAAAAGAGTCCTCATTGATCCCGAACGAGCCCCTATAATAAAAGAAATGTTTGAAAAAGTTGCTTTCGACAATGTTAGCGGTAGAGACTTACTTACATGGTTAAATAAAGAAAAAAATTTTACAACACGATCAGGTAAAAGAATTGTCTTGAGTATTATTTACACAACTCTTAAGGAAACTTATTATTATGGTGAATTTGAATATCCTATGAAAAGCGGAAAATGGTATAGAGGTGCTCACGATGCAATTATTACAAAAGAATTGTATTTAAAAGCCCGGGCAAACTTAGAAGCTCCACCGCGCAGACATCCTGGAACAAACGAATTTGATTTTACCAGACTATTTTTCTGTGGAGCTTGTGGTTCGGGTATAAGTGCAGAAGAAAAATTTAAACACTGCAAAAATGGGAAAACCCATCGATATGTATATTATCATTGCACTCATGGAGCAGATAGGTACTGTAAAGAAAAAACAATAAGAGAAGAAGATCTTGTAATTCAACTATTAGAGATCATAGACAAGATAGATATTGATGAAATAGGAATAAAAGAAGAAATACAAAAAGAAATCCAAAAATATCAACAATTTAGTTACATGGTTCTGGGTAAAGAAACAGAATTTGATAATAAACCTATTGATGCAGACGTAAGAAATTATACCAAGCATATACTTAAAAATGGTACACGAGAAGCAAAGAGAGAATTACTAAAATGTCTAAAAAGTAGGTTAAAAATTAAGGATAAAAAAATTTATTATTAATTTATACATTATTGAGATAAAAATTCGCTCTCGATCTAGTTTTGTTGTGACAAAAAAGTAATTTAATTTATTTTTTGAAAATTTAGTTGTGACAAACGACTGTTTTTTGATAAGTAAGTATGCTAGAATTTAATCAAATTATGGCAAAAAGAGCCTAAATATTTGATTTATATGAATAGTATCAAAGCTACAGGTAAGGAGAAAAAAGTAATTTATGTCTATCATCACCCTGATAGTAAAGAACATTTAGGTTGGTTAAAAATTGGTGACCAAACCGGTATTAATTCTGGTCGTGTTAAAGATCAAAATGAAGCTGATAATATTAAAGCGGAAACACTCTATACAACTGAAGCAATTGATAAAAATGGCAAATCATTCCGTGATTATGAAGTTCATGCGATAATTGACGCTACTGGAAAGTATGAGCGTGAGAAAAAGAAAAATTCTAAAAGTGAACGTTTTTCGGAATGGTATAAAATGACAAAAAAGGAAGCTATCGAAGCCATAGAAGCACGCAAAAACTTGAAAGGTTTTGATACTGATATTCTAAATAAAATTGACTTGAGCGTTAAGCCTCGCGATGAACAACAGGATGCTATTGATCAAACTTATGCATATTGGAATAACTCACTCAATGGGAAGCGTGAATTTCTTTGGAATGCTAAGCCACGGTTTGGAAAGACTTTAACTAGTTACTGGTTCACCGAGAAAATTAATGCCAAAAAAGTACTTATTGTCACAAATCGTCCAGCTATTTCTGACTCTTGGTATACAGATTATCGACAGTTTATTCAACCTAAAGGAATCTTTAAGTTCGGTTCTACAAAAGACAATAAGCACATTACTACCGGAGGTAATCTACAAGGTCGTGCGCTAAATGTTAGTGAAACTAAAGCTACCATAAAAAATGGAGAGTCAACGATTTTTTTTATATCATTGCAGGATATTAAAGGTAGAGAGACGGATAATTCCGAAGCTTTTAAGCAAAAGAATCAATGGATTTTTAATGAATCCTGGGATCTCTTCATTATAGACGAAAGTCATGAAGCGACCGAAACTGAAAACGCTTATAAACTTTTTAAAAATCTGCGTGCTGACTTTACGCTCCATCTTTCAGGTACACCGTTTAAGGCACTAACAAGTAAAAAATTCAATACCAAACAAATCTTTAACTGGACTTACGAGGATGAACAATCTGCCAAGGAAAACTGGGATCCGACTGATGGCGAAAATCCTTACTACGAACTTCCTCGCATGAATATGTTTGCATACAGACTTTCTAAAACACTCAATGCCACTGTTGCCGATGGTGAATACGCATTTGATCTCAACGAACTGTTTAAGACCTCACAGACCAAGTTTGTATATGAAGAAATGGTATTAAAGTTTCTAGATAATATGTTTGGCATTAACAGTAAAAATAACCAAAGTGCTCGACCTTTCCCGTTCGCTGATAGAGAAATTCGTGATGAACTTAGACATACATTTTGGCTATTACCGGGTGTTTCTGCAGTAAAAGCACTTAAAAAACTCATGCAGGAGCAGGGGGAGAACACTCCTTCACGCAAGATTTTTGCAGATTATGAAATTATTGATGCTGCTGCTAAGGGTGATACTGAACATGAAGGTAAAACCGCACTAGATAAGATCAAAAAAATTATTGGAGAGGATAAAAAATCACTTGAAACAAAAACTATCACACTTTCATGTGGTCAACTTACAACTGGTGTAACTGTAAAGCCGTGGACTGCGGTATTGATGCTTTATGGTGCTGAGGGTGGTAAGACTTCTGCCACCAAGTATCTTCAAGCTGCTTTCCGCGGACAAAATCCTTGGCGTTACAAGGATGAAGGTGGTAATGACATGGTAAAAGAAAACTGTTATGTATTTGACTTTGCACCAGACAGACTATTGCTTATATTTCAAGATTACGCCAAGAGTGTTATCGGAGGTGGCGAAGGAGCTAAAGATAAGGTAAAAAAATTACTCAACTTCTTGACTGTGGTAGCTGAAGATGAATACGGTGAGATGAAAGAGCTCGATGCCAACGAGGTTGTTACTATGCCTCTTAAGTTGATGACACAGGAGATCGTTGACGGAAAATTTATTACTTCAAATAAACTTTTCAACATTGGCAATATTTTTCATCTGCCCGCTAGCGCTCGAGAGATATTGAATGAAATGGGTACTATTAAAAAAGGGCGTGTGGAACATGATAAAAACAAAAATCCTATAACTGAGCCACAATTGGAGTACGACGATGATGGTAATCTTATTCTAAATGAATCAATCTTGGGTAAGAAAAAATATGAGGAATTAATACAAGACAACCCAGATATACCAACAGATCGACTTCCAACTATTGATGACTTACCCCCTTCAGATACAAAAATAAAGCTCGAAAAACAGGCCGATAAGGAAAAAATTGAACAAGAGAATTCAATTCATGATCACCTGCGTTACTTTGCCCGTGCTATTCCAATGATTTTGATGGCATACGGTAAGCCAGATACCAAACTCGATAATTTTGAAAAATATATAGATTCCACAACCTTTCAAGAACTTGTCGGTATTACCAAAGAACAGTTTCAAGAACTGCGTGATAAGCATAACCTTTTTAATGAAGAAGTCTTTAATGCCTCAATTGCTGAATTTTTAAGTCGTAAAGCAGAGCTAGCAAATTATTATGAAAATGATAGCGGTTTAGATATCTTTGATTATATCCCTCCGCAGCAAACTAACCAGATATACACTCCAAAACCTGTTGTTAAGATAATAATCGATATCCTTGAAAAGCAGAATCCAGGCATATTTAAATCTAAAGACCACACATTCTTTGATCCATACATGAAATCAGGGTTGTTTATAACTGAAATAGTCAAAAGGCTGTATAATAATTTAGAGCGCCAAATACCCAATAAGTATAAACGCTTGGAACATATATTAACGCACCAAGTTTACGGTTTTGCGCCAAGAAAAATATTACATTAAATATCTAGCGATAACATTTTTGGCTTTATGCGTGGACAGCCAGAATTAAAAAAAGTTAGGTATAAGGTAGAAAAGAACTTTGTATATTTTGAGAACGAAGATACATTAGTGCCTCAAAATCAAAATGCTTTGTATGATTTAATTAAAAATAAATTTGGAAAAAATATGAAATTTACAGCAGTCGTAGGAAATCCCCCATATCAAGGAGAAAATCATCAGCAGATTTACCCTTATTTTTATTTAGCAAGCCGTGAGCTTGGTGAAAATGTTTCGTTAATTTTTCCAACTGGATGGCAGGACCCCAAGAACGGTAATAATTTAAGGCTACTTAATAATAAAGATATCAAGGAAGATCCTCAGATAGTCTTTATAGATAATCGGCAGAATGTCTTTCCTGGCATCCTCGGAGTAGAATGGACGAACATAATTTTGTGGAAGCATAGTTATAACAACGGCTTAAAAGGTAAACAAAAAATTTATACAGATGGGAAGAACCCTCAAATAACATTACTTCGAACCGAGCAGAATCATGACAGTAAACCTAAAGAGATTAGAGAAATGGCAAAAATAGTCATGGCATTTAATAACTTTTCTCCTATGCAATCAATTACATCAGTACTCAAGCCATATGGTTTACGCACGGATGTAATTAAAGATCCTGCTAAATATTGTCTACCACCAATAAGTAAAGAAAAACGAAATGTAGACGACATTAAATTATACGGTCTTTCTGGAATGGTGTGTCACTTAGAAAAGGATTACCCGATACCAAGGAAAACTAAAGCCTTTGATAAATTTAAAGTATTTGTTCCATATGCTTGGGGAAATATGTCAGAGGGTACAGGTCTGGGCGGTGCTTATTCTGATGTTATAGTAGGTAAGCCTCATGAAATCTCTACTGAGACTTACCAAGAACAGGGCCCCTTCAATACTATTACGGATGCAAAAAAACACGCAAAATTCTTAATGACCAAGTTCGCACGAGCACTCTTATATCTTAATAAGCATTCCCAGCATTCAACTACTGCTTGGGCAGCTGTTCCTGTACAGAATTATTCTGAAACGTGGTGGAAAAAATCAATTAAGGAAATTGATATTGAACTAATTAAAAAGTATGAAATACCCGACACAATTAAGAATTTTATTTTGAAGAATATTCAAGAAAAGTCTGAGGAGAATATTGTTGGTTATTTTGACTAATTATCATGTATAGGCCAAATATTGATATACTTGAAAATATTCTACGTAAAACTGGTGATTTGCTTGATATTTTGCTTATTGATCAAACAACAAAGAAGAATATTATCTGGGCAACAGATTCGTATGAAGAGCGCGGTAAAGAGTATTTATCTAAAAAATGTATTGCGCCTGCTCTAGTGACTGGCAAAAATGGATTACTTATACAACCGCGTGCAGCCAAGAGCTTGGAAGAGCAGCGTCGCCGTACTAAAGATAAGGCTGAAGTTTTTACACCACTTAAAACTATAAATCAAATTAATAAGGCAGTAGAAAACCAATTACATGATAAAAATAATTGGCAAGAATATGTGAAAGAACTCAAACTAGAAATTACGTGTGGGGAAGCACCTTTTATAGTGAGTCGCTATGATACTACCGCACATACTGGAAAAATAATTCCAATAAATAAACGTGTTGGTTTTTTAGATAAAAAATTAAAAATACTATCGAAATATTGCCAAGATAAAAAAGAATGGATATTTTGGGCAAAAGAGGTCTTTAAGGCAAGTTATGGCTATGATTGGCAGGGGGATAACGTTCTACTTGCGCGTGAGAATTTACTTTACACGTTTATTGATTATTACAAGGCTCAGTTTAATGGACGACCAACACTCAAAATACAAGAAGAATTTGCCGAAATTATTAGTTGGAATATTTTCCAAATGGATGGCCTCAGGTATGTTGTTCCTATGAGCTGTCGTCATGAAAATAAGGTTATTCCTAGTGAATTAACACTCTTCGGTGAAATACCTGGTAAAGTTGAGAAATATGAGTGTGAAGGTTGTAAATATAATAGACCAAATAAACATAATGGAAGGTATGTAAAAATTATGGATTGGAGTAAAAATAAGGTTGTAAGATTTGTGGATCTTATAAAATAAGACGAAACTAAGCACAAACTAACAAGAAAGGTTATTGCTAAGGAAAGATTTAAATAAATAATTATGAATAAAAAAATATCTGAGGATTTTGTAAAACATTCAATTATTAAATGGCTATCAGCAAATGGTTGGGGTCATTTTGAATTCGGTGGATTGTATGATCATGGAGTAGACATAAAAGCTAAAAATTTTAAATATTCTAGATATTTTTTTATAGAAGCAAAAGGTGAGGGTAAGATAAGACAGGGAGATGAAGTGGCTTTTGTTTATTCACTAGGTCAAATTGTTACAAGAATGAAATCCGGCGGCTCTACTAGAAATTATTATGCATTAGGGTTACCAGAAGTGAGTGCAAAAATAGCCCTTCGACGTATTCCTTGGCAAGTTGCTAAAAAATTACTACTTTATGTTTTTTCTGTAGATAAAAAAGGTAAAGTGACTCAATACTCATGGAAAGAGATTAAAGGTACTAATAAGACCAAAATAAAGTAAAAGCGACCTACCCAGACGGGGGCAGGTCGCTTTCACCAAATCTAACTGCTCCGGAGACAGGGATCGAACCTGTGACCAATCGCTTAACAGGCGATTGCTCTACCGCTGAGCTACTCCGGAATATTACATATTTCCTGGGTAGCTCAGCGGAACCGCTGGTCACGAGTATTTTTCCTCTGAAAAATCTCTCGACCCCGACTCACTCGCCTTCGCTCATTCCGTCTTTGAAAAGCTACACATACCCGCTTTTCAACTACTCCGAAATAAACGTTTGTTCCACCCTGGAATATGCACAACATAATAGCAAATATAATGTTAAAAGTGAAGCTTTTATATAATTAATGTATAATTGTCATATGTATATTAAAGTTAAAGTTAAGACTGGCGCTAAGACAGAAAAATTTGTTAAAAAAACCAAAGACCACTTTGATGTATCTGTAAAAGAGCCTGCCGAAAGAAACCTTGCGAACAAGAGGATAGTGGAACTAGTGCGAGAATATTTTAAGGTGTATAATGGGGAAGTAAGGATTGTGAGCGGTCATCACTCTCCAAGTAAAATTATTAATATTGATGAAGTGTAAAATTTTTACATTTTTCATTTTTAACTTTAAATTTAATATATGCGACATAATATAAAGATGACGGATTTTTCAATGACCCCCGCAATTAAAGATTACGTGGCAAAAGAAATGGCACATTTAAATAAGTTTGTTAATGCGGGATATGAAGAGCTTCCAATGTGTTACATCGAAATCGGCAAAACAACAAACCATCACAACAAAGGACAATTTTTTAAAGCAGAGTTTACTGTACATGTCGGTGGAAAGTCCTTTAGAGCCGAAGCTTGTGAAGAAGATTTGTATGTTGCACTAGACAAGGTTACAGAAGAAATGACAGAAGAACTAAAATCATTTAAAGATAAAAAAGTTAGCCTAATAAAAAGAACGGGTGCGAAATTAAAAATGTTTGTAAAAGGTTTTTATACAGGAAAATAGAACAAATTAAAAGGGGCTTCCGCATCGCGGAAGCCCCTTTTGGTTTTATTTAAGTCCTCTCAAAAAATCAGAATATAACATCTCCTTTTTACCTTCAGGAATGACATTCAATATTTTTAATAAACCGTTCTCCGATATAGCTTTTTTGACAATAACTCTTATTTTTTGTGCCCCTTTTTCTATTTCAAAATACGTTTTAGGCCACTCTTCGAATGCCAATATTTTCAAATAATTTTTCAATGAATCTTTAGACAAATCTAGCAAACCATCTTGTTTCTGAACTTTTTTTGTAAAAGTAGCGAGACTGTCATCTTGTGCAACAGGTTCTATTTTGCCTTTTATCCAATCTGGAAGTATTTCAGCTAGTAATTGTGAACCTTCCGCAGCCAATTTTTCTTGAAGATAGTTAAAACCAGCGGGCCATCCTTCAACAGCAACTATTTTCTGAGAAACAACAGCTCCATGATCCACTTGTTCATCAACAAGCATTATTGAAACACCCACTTCTTTTTCGTTGTTTAAAATTTGTTCTTGTAAAGGTGAAGGTCCTCGATATTTTGGTAAAAGTGATGGGTGAATATTTAAAACTTTATATTTAGGCAAATCAATAACAATCTTCGGAATTATTTTTCCATATGAAGCTACAATATATAAATTATAATTTTTAATCTTATCTAAAAATATTTCATCTTTAAGTTTTATTGGTTCAATGCACTCCACACCATTTTCTTCTGCCCAAACTTTTGTTGGTGTAGGAGTAAGAACCATCTTTCTGCCTTGTGGTTTGTCAGGTGTTGTAACTATGATACTAGGAATAACTCCGTTGTTTTTAAGCTCCTTTAGTGCAATCAATGAAAAGTCTGAATTTCCAAAGAAAGCAATTTTTACATTGTTGCTAAACATTTTTATAAGTTTTTAAGAAGTTCAACATACTCTTCGTGACTGATTTTCTGAAGATTTGTAGCTTTGTCTATAAATAGAATTCCATTCAAATGGTCGTTTTCGTGCTGAACTATCTGTGCCAAAAGACCAGAAAAACCTCTAGAAAATTTTTTTCCGCTTTCATCGAGTGCTTCAACAGTAACTTTTTCTGGTCTCAAAACTTTTCCGTATACATATCTTACAGAAAGACACCCCTCTTCTAGCTCTTGTTTCGCTTTTGAAACTTTCGTAATTTTAGGATTTATAAAAACCATATCTTTCTTAATCTTTATATCCTTTGGATCATCTGCGTCAGTTCCAAAAACCTTTCTCGATATGATAAAAAGTCTTATTGGTTTTCCTATCTGAACTGCAGAGATAGCAGCCGCGTCGCTCTGGTTGTCGATTGTTTTTTTAAGCAAAGTAATAATTTTTTTCATTTCAGCCGTTTTAATTTTTGTGGCAGGAACGACAGAAGAGACCTCTCTTAGGACAGGGTTTCCGGTTTGTAGTATTTGAAATTTTGGTTCCTTTGCTTTAGTCATGTAATTATACAATAACATTATTAAGTAAATTGGTCAAAAATTAGAAATAGTGATAGTATCGATAGACTTATGATGAATATTTGGCAAAAAGTAATTATAAAAAATAAACCATTCTTTTGTCTTGCACCAATGGCTGATGTTACTGATATTGTTTTTAGACAAATAATCGGAAAATATAGCAGACATGGAAAAGTTGGCGGTGGCCCAGATGTTTTTTGGACAGAATTCGTTTCTGCAGACGGTATAGCAAATATTGTAGGCAGAAAAAAGCTTTTACCTATTTTGAAATTCTCAAAAATTGAAAAACCAATAATCGCACAGATATTTGGAGCAAAGCCAGAAAATATTAAAACTACGTGTCAGATAATATCTAAACTCGGTTTTGATGGGATAGATATCAACATGGGCTGTCCAGATAGGTCAGTGGTAAAACAAGGTGCAGGATCTGCTTTGATAAACACACCGAAGCTTGCGTGTGAAATAATTCGCGCTGCAAAAGCTGGTGCACCTAAACTTCCAATCTCAGTTAAAACTAGAATAGGCTTTAATACTATTGAATATAAAAAATGGCTTCCAAAAATTTTAGCTGAAAATATTTCTGCTCTTACGATTCATCTTAGAACAAAAAAAGAAATGTCTGATGTTCCAGCACATTTTGAGTTAGCAAATGATATTGTAAAAGTTGTTCGTGCACATGACAAAAAAGTTGTACTTATAGCAAATGGAGATATTTTTAGTTTGGAACAGGGAAGAAAGCTTGCTAAAGATGCAGGATTTGATGGAATAATGGTGGGAAGAGGAATTTTCGGTAATCCATGGTTTTTTGATTCTAAAAGAAAAAGTTTACCAAGCACTGAAGAAAAACTTAAGGTTCTTGTCGAACACACAAAGCTTTATGAGAAACTTTTGGATTATAGAAACTTTGCAAATATGAAAAAACACTTTAAGGCATATGTAAGTGGTTTTGATCGAGCAAAAGAGCTCAGAATTGAACTGATGGATACAAACAATTCTAAAGAAGTAGTTAAAATAATAAATTCGTTTTTAAAAAAACAGTAACTTACGTAAAAAGGTATGAATAAAGACAACGTAAGTCATGTGATGGGTAAGGGTTATATATTCTACTATTCGTGCGAATAAGGGATATAAGATATAATGTTTTAGCAACAATAAGTACTTTAGACATTGAAATATTATGAAGCCAAAAGAATTTGAAAAAATATTAAAATCATTAGCTAGTAAGAGGCGTATCGCTATCATAAGTTTCTTAAAAAATAAAAAAGAGGCGACCGTTGGTTTGATAGCCGAGAAGATTAATCTTTCTTTTAAATCAACCTCAAAACATCTTGATATACTAGCTTCAGCCGACCTGGTGGATAAGGAACAAAGAAATACACAATGTTATTATAAAATCTCTTCGCAACTCCCTGAGCTTGCTTCTAAAATAATTTCATTATTATAAAATACCTAAACCGGGTTGCGCCCAAAGTTCTATTAGGTCTTATTAGGCCTTATTCGCGCGAATAGTAGAATAAGGAATCGTTTTTTTAAAAAATAAATAAAATATATAGTAAATTAAAACCTGTGGCCGCTTTTGCGACCACAGGTTTTGTTTTAACCGAGCTTCTTTATGCCGGCCTCAGTTATTCTATGAGCTACTTCTTTTTTCGTGAGCTTCGATTTGCAGAGCGTGACTTTACCTTTTGGAACTTTCTCGAGCTCCACAGTCTCAACAAACTTTTGTTTTCTAAGATCCATGATTGCTCTTCTGACAACCTTACGGTATGTCTTTTGAAGATAGTTTGTTGTTTTTTCAGCATCCCAGCCATCTCCACCTTCACGCCGTAGCATTCTATGTATTTTAGCTTCATATTTCAACTCTGGCGTTTTCAAGAGCTCATCTACTATCAGCTGGCTTACAACGTAGCCGCCTTGATACTGCGACATTATTTTGTGTACCATCAGCTTATAGTTTGATATCATTATGTTCCCCTTAAGTAACAAATTCTGGTATTGAGACTATATAATATTGATATAGTTGTCAAACTACTTGACATGAAAAATAAATCTGATAACATACTTCGCACAGGTTAGGTTTGAAGTGTTTTATCGAAGCCGTTTTACAAATTCAACAGGAGGGGAAAAAACTAAGAACCCAAGAGCGCTTGGGCTAGTCAATATAAGTATAACAATACGAACCCGCCGATGGATTCACGTAGGGGAACAAGGAGAATAAAACTCAGCACCCAAAAAGGAGCTAGTTTAGACACTCTTTGGGCTAGTCTAGGCAAAAACACAAATAATTACCCGCTCAGGGGGTGCCATGCGCCTCCTGAGTTTTATTTTATCTAAATTTTGTTTTTGTATATTGAATGATATAATCTTCACCCGCTAAAGTTTTTGCGAACGCATTACGTGATTATTTACTTTATGTTTTTGGATTATATATTAGTTAAACACACAAATCATATATTTTTATTAAATATCTCGTAATGCAAAAAAGTCAGTTTTAGGTTAAAATGGTGTATATATATGTATATGAAATTGTTTTTAAGAATAAGTCAGTTAGGTAAAGTCGCAGCTGACTTTTTTATTCGCAAAAATTTTCTCGGGTAAATGACAGAGACAGCATTATACAGAAAATATCGTCCACAGAAGTTCAAGGAAGTTCTTGGACAAGATCACATTGTGAAAGTACTCGAGTCTTCTATTAAAAATGGAAACATTGCCCATGCTTATATTTTTGCGGGTTCTCGAGGAACAGGAAAGACAAGTATCGCAAGGATTTTTGCAAAAGAAATAGGTACATCTCAAAATGACATTTCTGAAATAGACGCCGCGTCAAATACTGGTGTAGATGATATTCGAGCTTTAAATGAGTCAGTAAGCACTTTACCTTTTGAATCTGTTTATAAAGTATATATTTTGGATGAAGCTCACATGCTTTCAAAGTCTGCATGGAATGCTCTATTGAAAACTATTGAGGAGCCACCAAAACATGTAATATTTATTCTTGCCACAACTGAAGAAAACAAAATCCCAGAAACTATTATTTCTAGATGTCAGAGTTTTTCTTTCAAAAAACCCACACAGAAAGTTCTAAAGGATGTTGTTGTTGCTATCGCTAAAAAGGAAGGTTTCTCTTTGGAAGCTTCATCTGCTGATCTAGTTGCTTTACTTGGAGACGGCTCTTTCCGAGACGCACAAAGTATTTTGCAGAAGGTCATGAGTGCTTCAAAAGACAAGAAGATTTCTCCTGAGGAAGTGGAGATTGTAACAGGTGCACCAAAAACAGAGCTGGTGAATGATTTTATAAGGGCAATAGACGAAAACAACCTTGTCATAGGTCTTGGAGCTATTTCAAAAGCAAATGAGGCAAATATTGATATGCTTTTATATTTTAAGCTAGTACTTCACAAGATGAGAGCAATACTTCTTCTTAGAAACTTAAAGAGTTCTGAAGGGAAGTTGCAAGAAGAAATGACTGATACAGATTTTAGATTTTTAAAAGCAATTGCTGAGAAAAAACCTTCTGCAATCAATTCTGATACCTTACTTACGCTTTTGTCATATTATGACATGGTGTCAAAAGCGTATATTCCAGAGCTTCCACTCGAGCTCGTATTAACAAAGTTAATAAAGACAATTTAAAAAAACACCGTGGGGGTGTTTTTTTAATTATTCACCGAGCTGGTTGTATTCTTCTATCATAAGCGCGAGATTTTTCTTTTTTGTTTCCTCACGTAATTTTTTAGCTGAGGCAGTTTTCCATTCGTGGTTTTTTAACAAATAAATTGTGAATTTTAGGAATTTCTTTCTTATTTCAATATTTTCCCAATCTAGTCCAAGTTCTTCTACCACCTTTTTTCTATTCTCCCAAAAATCTTCTCTGCCAAAATTACTTACGTCAGCATCAAGAACATATCCAAAACCTTTCGTATTATAATCAAATCTTGGAGAACCGCTTTCTATATATATTTTTGTACTCAAAATACTATTTATAATATCTGCTTTATTTATATCTAAAAGTTTTTTATATGCCTCACTTTGTTTAAACAACTCAACAGAAGCGCTTTCATGATTTTCTGAACCTTTGATATGCCCGACATCATGCCATGCAGCAGCTATGACTTGTTGTTCTATTGTATCTTGGCTCGCATCTTCAGCCGCGGCAAAAAGAATCGTCTCTTTTATCACGTCCAAAGTGTGGTTTTTGTTATGATATTTTAAACTTTCAGGCAATTTATCTAGCAAATCAAGTGCTTCAGAAACTTCTGGTTTTTTTATTAAATCATTAAAAATTATATCAACTTGTTCTTTAAGCTGTTCTTCAGTTTTTATTTCATCTAGATTTTGTTCAGTCATTGAAGTTTTTTAAACTCACACTACTAAGTTGGTTAGTAAATATAGTACTATATCTGTCTATAAAATACTAAGGTTGATAAATAATCACCACCATCCCCACTTTGACAAGCAGAATATATATGTTATAATTTAAAGAGATTATAAGAAAGGAGGACCTATGAGAAAATTGTTGATAATTTTAGCAGTCGCTGTGACATTGCTCGTACTCTTCTGTCGCGCGTTCGTTTTTGCTGGAGAGGGGGATGTCTCAATGAATGTGATGACAGAGCGTAAGCAAAGCACACTCGTCATCCCGTGGATGACCTATGACACAGGACGCTTTCTTGTAGATGTTCGCTCAAACTTCGATTGGTCTGGTGCGCCTAGTATTTTTATAGGCAAATCGTTCCAAAAGAATGACTCGATGATCATCACTCCAGCAGTTGGAGTAGTGTGGTCAGAAGAGTATAAGGCGACATCTGCCGAACTGTACATTGAAAACGGGGGTAAGGTCTTATCATGGATAACCATGAACGAGATGACCTTCGGTACAGAGAAAGATAGTCCGAGTTTTGCATATCACTGGACCGAGGCGCTCTGGAAAGTCACAGAGCGCTTGCAGGTAGGCTTCGGCGAGCAGCTGTACTGGGAATGGAGTACTTCAGGAGCTGACGCCGTATTAGACCTAGGGCCTGTGATCGGTGTAGACCTTTCACACGGGGTTTATGTAAAACTGTGGGGGATGAAAAACCCTACCTCAGGATCTGAGAAATTGTTTGCAACAATCGGAACTAGTTTCTGACACGCAAACAGAAGCCTGAATACGCTTTATAAAACTATTCGTTCGCCGAGCCTCTTACAGGGCTCGGCGATTTTATTTATAAAAATAGGCAGAAAAACAGGCCCGCCGATATACGGCGGGCCTTGTTGTTTGGTGAGGCTACTCCAACCTCACTTTCTGATTCCTCAGTATCACGATTTCTTTTCTCGTAACGAGCTTATATTGTCCGTGAATATTAACATTATAAGTCCGCGGCGCGGTTGGGATATTTGTTAAATGTAAGTTGCCGATGACGACGATCTGCCCGATAAAACCGCAAACACAGGTTTTTTCTGACAGAACGTGCTCCGGCGCGGTGCATAATTTTATCCTAACCTTTGTGCCCCTTGTGATCATTCTTTCTAAAGGTTTCAGCTTTGACATTTTCGCCTTCCTCCTTAAATTAGAACAGTGTTAATGAATTTACTCCTTTTTAAAAAAATTGCAACTCAAAAAAAGGTTATAGTCCATGGTCGCTATTTTTGAATAAAATAAACAATTTCGTGTTTTGAGACTAAAATATGATAGTATGTTACTTACTTGACAAATAATACTCATAATGATACTATGGGACTTTAGAAGCTCACTGACACTATAACAACTCGCTCTCGCGAGAAAAAACCACTTTTCAAAAAGCGGTGCTTTTATCTAACTCAGCTAAGGAGGCAGAATGAAAATAAACAACGCAGTACTAAAAAGTGTAGCTACGAGTCTTGGGTTGCCATATGAAAGCGTTGTGGACGCCTTCAAGCTGGCTCAGTTCACCGGAGAGAAGAATTACCAGGCGAAACGGATTGTACTAACTGGAGGTCCGTCTAGCGGGAAAACAACTATTCTTTCTGCACTTCGTGAAGAGTTCGGAAACAAAGTGTGTTTCGTACCTGAAGTGGCAACGATGTTACTTTCAGGGGGGTTTCCGGTACCTGGAAAAGATCTGGAGTGGAGTGAGGAATGGCAGTCTTGCTTGCAAGCAGCTGTTCTTCCTCTGCAAAGGGCCATAGAGGACGCTTCAGCTTTAGTGGCTGGGGCACAAGGTGCTGGGGTAATAATATGCGATCGCGGCACTCTCGACGGCGCCGCATACACACCCGGCGGCATAAAAGAGTTCTGTGATAAGAACAAGCTGGTCGCTGAAAAAGAACTCACCAGATACAATGCTGTTATACACCTTGAATCGCTGTCAGTTGTTTGCCCCGAGAAATATGGGAACGCAAACAACGAAACGCGCTTCGAACCTTTGGAGAGAGCTCAACAGCTTGAGCTAGCTACAAAAGCGGCGTGGCAGGAACACGAGCATCACACAGTTATCGATGGCAAACGCGGAATCGATGGAAAGATAGCGCAAGTCATCGGGATAGTGAAGTACGTACTAAGCGAAGAAGGAGGAGGAACAACATGCAAGAAATAGAAAAGAAGTACTTGATAGCACAGCTTCCCGAGAATATCGGGAAAGGGGTTGAGATCAGCCAAGGTTACGTGATCTCTGAAGCTGGAAAGGAACTGCGCATCAGAAGAAAAGGCGTGCAGTGCTTCATGACCGCGAAGGGTGATGGCAACCTTTCCCGCGAAGAGTGGGAGACGGTGATACCAGAGTGGGTCTTCAACATCATGTGGTCAGAAACAGAGGTTCACAGGGTGGAGAAAATCCGCTACACTATCCCGACTGGTGATGGCCTCGTAATGGAGTTCGATGAGTATTTGGGGACTTTATCAGGTCTCTTTACGCTCGAGATCGAGTTCCCAAACGAAGATCAGGCAAAGGATTACGTCCTGCCCAGTCACATCAACGGGAAAGACGTCACTGACGACAAGAGGTTCAAGAACAAGAACCTCGCGATCAGAGAGGAGGTGAGAACTCTCCTCAAATAAACCAAGAGGAATAAGCTTGTCTCAAAAACAAGTTAAAGCCCCGCCTACGGCGGGGCTTTATTACTGTCTGGAATATTCATGTATAATGTAAATATAATTTCGTAAAATCTGTGCAAAAAAATATTACAATACAAGAGAATAAAATAAATTACACACTTAAAGTAAGCAAACGAGCCAAAAGAATGAGGCTTGCCGTGTATTGTGATGGAAGTTTTGTTGTGACCACACCAAGATATTTAGATCAGGGAATAATTGAAAGATTTATTATTCAAAAATCTCAGTGGGTTTTGGATAGAATCAACTATTTTAAATCTTCCGGTCATATATTTTTTCCTAAAAGTACACGCGCAGATTATTTAAAAAGAAAAGAATTCGCTCGACAACTAGCAAAACAAAAAGTTGAGTATTTTAATAAAGTTTATAACTACAAATTTAATAGTATTAATATTAAAAACCAAAAGACTAGATGGGGAAGTTGTTCAAGTAAAGGAAATTTAAATTTTAATTATAAAATAGCATTACTTCCAGAAAAAATGGCAGATTATATTATTGTGCACGAACTTTGTCATTTGGAACAATTTAATCACTCGCAAAATTTTTGGAATTTGGTGGCGCGAACTATTCCAGACTATTTGAAAGTGCGAAAAGAATTTAAAAAGACCATCAGACTGTAATTTAATTTTGGAATAACGAAATAATGTGTTATCTTATTTTTAGAAGTACAAGTTTGAAAAAAAGGGGATTAACTTATGCTGTTTATTACAAAAATTCTTGAAGGTATTGAGTACATGTTTATGTTTTCAGACAAGGCAAAATATGATGCGTGGAAAAAGGACGCTGAAGAAGCGATCAAGAACAAACTGACAACGAGGTGTGGTCTTTGCGGAGAACGCATTTTCCCTGGTCAGTCTGTTGCTGAAGGGATAGACAAGGGCAAGAAAATAATTGTTCACACCGGATTCCACTATATTCTTGAAAGCTCGGATGCAACAGTGTGCGAAACAAGCGCACTCAGTATCGGCTACTGGGATGGCAAAGAGATAAAAAGGACTGGTGATTCTGCCGCCAATAAGGCACTATTGTCGGCACAAACAGAAAACTACGATTTCTAAGACATAGGTCTTGGAAACAACAAAAAACCCGTGAAAGCACGGGTTTTTTCTTTTAATTATTTATTACTTGATCCACCTGCTATTTCTTTTACACGATCTTGAATTATTTGTGTCACGTCCTTTATTCCAAGTTTTCAGCAGCGATATATGCGTTGATAAAGATGTTTGCGAGCATCTTTTGTTTCTCAGCTGCCGGCTTGTGCATATTTGCCATCAATTTTGAAGATGAATCATGAAGATTTGCGACATATTTTTCAATATCATGTTTTTCCTCACTTATCTTCTCTATAACTTTTATCTTTTTAGCTTTGTCTTGATATCTCATTGATTTGCTCGTTAATATTAATAATTAGATTCCAAAGAATGCTCCAATATAGTAAGGCCAAACAAAAAAGGCAAGAATACCTGTTCCAAATGATAGTTGTAAATATCCTAGGGTAAACATCCAACCCATTATCCACAATAAACCTAGAGATGTATGATTATTTATTTGCATATATTTTAAATTATTTTTTTAACTTTATTAATAAAGACTAAAACTTCGGCCTTTGATAAATCTGAAATTCTCAGATAATTCTTTCCGATAGTAAGAGTATCGCGCTTAAGACTAGGAGTGGTGTGCACATCAAGACTACCATTGCTAATTGATTCATTTATTTTTGTAACAATTTCTTTTAGTTCTTCGTGCGAAAGGGATTCCTGTTTAATAGTTTGCTCGTATTCATTAAGTATCTCATTAGCCCTCTTAATCCTTTCTACATACTCTGTTCCATTTCCAAATCCCATATGTTTGTTGGTTAATGCTAGTAATAGAATATATTATATCACTGAGCTTGATTAGGAGGAAGAGTCAAGGATAGTCATTTCTAATCCCGAGGTTAAACCTCGGGGGTGAAATTAAAAGATAAGATTATTAATCTGGGCTTGAATTTATTTGATTTTTCTAGTATTCTTTCATCTGTTACTCAGTTTGAGCTTGGGTTGGGACCCAAGGGAAAAGTAGTTTCAAAGTTATTTTAAATTTTTATAGGATATTGGGGGATCGTCTAATGGTAGGACGCGTGCCTTTGGCGCATGCAATCGGGGTTCGAGTCCCTGTCCCCCAGCAATTCGTGCAGGTCTGCATTTTTAGAAAAATTCGGCGCGACGCTTCGCGTGGATAACGACGTTTCGGCAAGTAAAGACCACGGCATTTTGAAATCCAAAAGGAGCGAACGGGACGCGAGGCGGGGGTTCGAGCCAATCTTTTTGAGAAAATCTCTTTTGGCTTCGAGATTTTCTTCGGAAGCGATAATTATGGCTTGGT
>JAVHRR010000020.1:0-3401 GCA_036171775.1 Minisyncoccota bacterium | reverse complement strand
GGAGTAAGGTCTTTTTGTTCATCTTTAGGATCAAGCATAGCGACACCTTTTCTTCCGATAGCATAAATAACAGGGAAGTTAAGTTGTTCATCTGTAGCACCAAGCTCCATAAATAATTCTAAAACTTCCTCGTTGGCTTCTTCGGGTCTTGCAGCGGGTTTATCAATCTTGTTTATAACAACAATAGGTTTAAGCCCAAGCTCAAGAGACTTTTTCAAAACGAATCTTGTCTGTGGCATAGGACCTTCCTGTGCATCTACAACTAAAAGCACAGTATCTATAGAACGAAGTACGCGTTCAACTTCAGAACCGAAGTCAGCGTGTCCAGGTGTGTCAACAATGTTTACTTTTGTACCTTTATAAAAAATAGAAGTGTTTTTTGCATAAATAGTAATACCTCTCTCTTGTTCGAGTTTGTTACTGTCCATACTTACACCCTCTTCAACCATTCCTGTTTGTCTAAGAATCGCGTCTGTAAGAGTTGTCTTTCCATGGTCCACGTGGGCTATAATTGCTATGTTTCTTATTTGCATTGATTTTAAAATTAAAAGGCGCCTAGGCGCATTTGTGTTGGCTTATTTATACCAAATTATTTATCAAAAGTCAAAGCGAGTTTAGACACCCGTTGTTTCAACTTGATTTATCGTGAAAGTGTAGTATAATATCATTTAGATGTACGTTCCCAATGTTCAGTCTCTGGAGGTAGAATCAAAGAAAATATCACCGCTAAGTTGCTAGAGTTTGAGACAGTGGCTGAAAAATTCTTTAAAAAAGATTTTGTCGGCTTAGCCGAGGCTTGCTCTGTTTTTGGCAAGACTCTGAAGGAAAATGAGTTACCAAGTCACTGCTCGTTTTCCGATGAGAACATATTAAAGAAGTATGCCGAAGACGGTTATTGTTTTATAACCGTGCCACAAGGCATTACGGTTGGGGACGTCTGTTCCACCAATCTGTTTGCTATCAATCTTAGCCCACAAGAAATTGTGAAGCTAAAAAAAGAAGTAATACGGCCTGGAGGCTACTTTGTCAGAAAGGAACCGCGCCATGTCTCTTTTGGAGAAATGAACATGCGCGATTCGGGCTTCGTGTTTGAGAAAAACCCGAGGCTCGGTGAACTGATGTACGTGTACGCTTTAGTAAACCTGCTTGGTAAAAGAAAGATGCTTATTCAGAGAATTTGCGTTCTTTGCCAAGATGAGGTTGTCCGCAGAGGACTACTGACACCCGTATGTTTTAAGAAAAATACGGGCACTGCAATTGAGATCGGGGCTTGGAGGAGCCAAATGAAACCGATGAATGTTATGCAGGTAAAGAAAGTTGGTTAGATTATGGGGAAAAAAACACCCCGCGCCGAAAGGCGCGGGGTATTCTTTTGTTTAAAATTTAATAACTAAATATATCAAAGTGTATTTGTTCATGCTGAACGCCAATATTTTCTAAGCTCCTCACCAAACTTAAAGTCATTTGTTCTGGTCCACAAATATAAATATCTCTATCTTTATAGTCAGGACAGGTATTTACTATACTTTGAATATTAATTCTGTTATTAATAATATTTGTATTAAAATAATGAGTTTCTGCTCCGGTATCCGTTATTTCTTTCTTAAAACATATTTTGTCTTCGTTTTTATTTGAATAAAGTAAAACCGAGTTGTCTTTATTTTTCAGCGATTTAATAATAGACAAGATTGGCGTTATGCCGATTCCTCCAGCAATAAATAAATATTTATTTTGGATAGATTTTTCCAGTGTAAAAGCTCCAAGAGGCCCGTCTATCCAAACACGCGTGCCAATCTTTAAATTTTCAATTATTGATGTAAAGTCCCCAGAAGCTTTTATTGTAAATCGAATATATTTTCCATTGTAAGCATCCGAGAAAGAAAATGGATGATGAAACCACATATTTTTTTGTAGGAAAATCAAAGATGCATACTGACCACTTTTAAATCTATATTCATTCATATTTTTCCCACTAATATATACGGAATACACATTTTCGTTCTCTTTAACCATTTTTTCAATAACAAAAGAATGTTTAAAATATATATACGCAGGCTTTATAAATCTATATGAAATTAAAATCCCAAATAATACAATATTTAGCAGATACCAATAAAACATAGCGCCGCCAGTGGCCATATCTCCAGTATTTACTTGGTGTCCGAATGCTATAGCGACTGCGATATACAATGGTAAATGCGCAAAATACCACACCTCGTATGGTATTTTGTTTCTAAATCTTTTCATCGAAATAATAGCAGTAAAAATAATCACAACAGAAGCTATTGTTGCACCCAAAACATTTTCCCAGTTATTTTGAAAATTTAAGAATTGATTTATAAAACTTGTATTTTTCGATTGCGCATATCCCAAAGTTAGAAGTAGTGGGTGACTAATTAAAAAAACAACAAGAAAAAATCCTATTTTTTTATGTAAGGCAATCAATTTATCAAAACCAAACTCCTTCTCTATTGAGGAAAATCTGCTAATAAATAAAAGTTGAATTAATATTAAGAATTCAGTTAAAAGACCAGCAAGTCTGCCGAGCGCAATCAAAAAATCACCCGATTTAGTGCTCGTTAGTAAATAATTAGAATTTGTAAACCAAAAATACAGTATCAAATAAAAATTAATTATAAAAATAGAATTCCAAAGTACTTTTTTCATAAATTTATTTTAAATTACCAACAAAAGCATTTGTAAGCAGCGATATGTCATGTGCGCCAACGCGACCAAATATGACGGTAGCGTCTATTCCACAACCTTTCATTATCGCACTTACTCCAGCAGGGTGAGAAGATAAAAAAGGTGTTATATCGTAAATTTTTCCATTTATCACAGTCCAACAGCTTGCAATATTTTTATGTTGAGAAAGTTCTGACAAAGTAAATGATGGGATTGTAGAAACTGGTTTTGGTAGAGTTTGCTTGGTTTTTGCAAAAGGCTGAGCTGTTGTAGAAGTGTTTGTTGTTGAGTCTGTTTTTGATATTAAAGTCGTTTCATTCTTGTTTATTGATATATACAATACTATTCCGCCGATCAAGGCTATAATAATGGTCCAAAGTGTTATTTCTCGATTTTTCATTGTTTAATATTAGCATATAAATGTACTCAGGCCACAATTGTAAAAATATATCAATTTCATATAAAAATTGTTTGGTGTATAATTTAATACATGAGAATTTTAGATGATGTTAAATTAGATTATCAAGACGTATTACTTCGGCCAAAAAGAAGCACGATTGAATCTAGAAAAGATGTGTTACTTGAAAGAACTTTTACTTTTTATCATTCTCCTAAAAAATGGACAGGTCTCCCTGTAATGTCTGCGAACATGGCTACATGTGGTACTTTTGAAATGGCGTGGATTTTATCTAAAAATAAAATGATCACTACTTTTC
>JAVHRR010000019.1:4659-15448 GCA_036171775.1 Minisyncoccota bacterium | reverse complement strand
TTTCAATAACAGACGCTTCATTGTCATTTTTTATATTAAAAAACTTTTTTGCTACAACCCCTTTTGGATATAGATAGCTGTTAATAGTCTCTTCCACCGCATCTGCTTCAGTGACTGTCATACCACTATTAATTAGTACGGTCATTATTTTACTTTTGTATAAAAGATGAATTATTTCATGCCATGCAATACTCATTACTTCATTTATTTTGTTGGTTGTTGTTTCTGAGATTTCTAAAGTTACACTATGTTTATCGATATTTGCCCCACCACCATTCATGTCGGGGGATGACATCAATAGAATGACATTTATTGTTGTGTTTTCAGGTTTAAAGTCAAAAAAGGTATTGAGAACATTAAATATTTCTGTATTGGTTTTTGAATCTAAAAACTTTTCAATCAAAATTTTTTCCCACTCTTTTAGCTTAGTCTCTTCTTTTTTATATATTAATTCAAATCTTTTTTTAAATATTCTGAAAATATCCTCGAGGTCATTTTTATCATCATCTAAGAAAAAATTACTACTCATGTTATCCGGAAAATAAAAGTATTTTTCAAAATTACCTTTAAAATTATATTTACTCCTGATTGTTTTAAAGGTTTGTAATGCATTTTGTTCGTTATTGGATAAAGCTGAATCTGTTTCATTTATCCAAAAACTGTTATAGCTTTTTCTACAATTATCATGCCAACAAGAAAGATTTTGAATAAAAAAATAAAAGTTTGCTTCCTTGTTTATTATTATGTTGAAATTCATTGCCATATTTTAGCATAAAAAATAATGTATGATAGGTGACAAGTGTAAATTGGGATATCTGTTGGCGGTATTGACATACAGTCAATATAGATATATAATAAACAAGAAAGTAATCACTGATTTTAGTAAATTGGTGAGTTGTAAAATCTAGGAAAAGAATAGGAGGCCACAATGAAATGGATATGGATTGTGGCCCTCGTGCCACCAGTCCTCTATGGGATATCAAATCTCATAGATAAAGTTATTGTTAACGGAGATAATCTGGACAATAACTCTTGGGCTATGATAGCTCTCGGAACAGTGTTCGATTTAGTAATTGCTGTTCCCCTTGGAATATATTGTTATGTAACTAACGGACACATATTTCCAGGCGCAGCTGTTTTTATCCCTCTTTTTTTAAATGGTAGTACTTTCACGCTAGCTGCGTGGTTGTTCTATGAGGCCATTAAAAAAGAGGACACAAGTAAAGCTGTGAGCATTTTCCAAGCTATTCCAGCCTTCGGGATTTTGTTGGGTTTTTACGGACTCAATGAGAAACTAGACTGGAATATTCTTTTAGCGATTGCACTCTTAATGATCGGCGGATATGCTGTATCGATCACAAAAGGGAAAATTAATAAAAGAATGCTTGTCATCATGTTGTTGTCAGCTGCTCTCTACGCAGTAAATGACTATGTGATCGCCAAGTTCGGACGTGAGATGCTTACACAAGCTCCGGGTTGTGGCTTCCTTTGTTCGACGAAAGAAGTTTTGCCAGTCATCCTTGCTGATCTATTAGGAAAATTATTCTTCGGACTGATTTCCTTGTTTGGTCACAAACAGCGTGCCAGTTTCTTACTTGGCTTCAAAACCAAGTTTAAATTGGTCGCACTGGGCTCTGTTGTATATGGGGCAGGTGATGTGGTGTATGATATAGCCAAGATATTAGCACCGCTCGCTCTGGTTCAGGCGCTGGGTTGTACACAACCAGTGTTTGTGCTGATAGGAGCTATTGGCTTAAGCTTCTTTTATAAGAACTTTCCACAGGAGGAGGTGGATAAGAAGAGCCTTTTCCGGAAGTCGTTTGGAGTAGTAGTGATGGTCGTGGGAGGAATCCTGCTTGCCATCTAAAAAACCGCAGTCTTTATGATGCGGTTTTTGTTTTGCCTTTTTTAAAAAATTATTTTATATAGCCCCATTTTTTAAGGTCAAGATTTTTCTTTTCAAATCCCTTGCCGATGTCATTTCTGTAAAAAGCTTTCGGTATTACAATTTTATTAATAATATCCAAACTTTTTTTACGAGCCTCTTCCACGGTGTCGGCGACTGAAGTTGTATAAGCAATGTAACCATCATGAGTTGAGATGTAGTATTGCCCCTCATCTTTGCCGGCGCGCATTGATACACCTTCAAAATGCAAACTGCCCATTTCTTCACTATTTAGATCGTGAAAATAAATGTTTATACCATAGAGCGTCTCTTTACCGTGACTCTTTCCGTAGGGAAATGGGGGAGTCGCAATAAGGTTTACAATTCCAAATCCCTTTTTGTATTTAAGGTCATATTTATCTCCATTAGCAATAGCATATAGAAATTCACCCCAAGGAGATAATTGTAATTCAGTTTGCAAATGAATAATGGGCGAACCAATTCTTGCCGTTACTTCAAGTGGAAAAGCACCGTCTTTGTTTACGATACAATTGATTTCGAAATCACCATGAAAATTAATTTTTTGAAGATAAGACTTGAATTTTTCTAAAACATCTACAAATAATTTATTCTTTTCATCGTTATCGTACCAAGCCAACGTTCCCATTTCACTAGTGATAGGGCCTACATCATCAGGAAACATTTTTGTGTGTTCTAGATTGATTTCAATAGGTCCAACCCAATCCTTACCATTAAAATATCTACCTACCCCAATTTCAACACCATCGATTCTTTCATGCAGGCTAATCTTTTCTCGATTAATATATTTGTTATTGTAATAATTTTTTAAAACACTAATTGTATCTTTACCACAATCAAATTCACCGACGTAAGTCAAAAATTTAGTAGCATGGTCATTGCACTTTATCACCCATTTTTTAGGATTATTTTTAATAAAAATAATTGCATCTTCAATATCATCAAAATCTTTAAGCTCTACAGTCTTTAAACCTACTTCTCTAAAAATTTTCTGACCAAATTCACGATCTTGCTCTAGTTTGTCGGCAACGTCACAACCACCAAAGACCTTATAACCCTTTTTTCTAAGCGAATCTTGAATTTTACCCCAACCAACATCATCAAATATAATTAGTCCACTTTTACCAACCCAATCGAGTTCTTTTTTCCAGTTATTGGTTTTATCCACCAAATTATCAAAATTTTGTTTATCACTTTTGTTTTTTATGAATAGTTTAACAGCATGCCCCTCTTTTTTGAGCAAAATAGCCAGATTTCCACCCATACCTTCATTTGATATAAATAAAATATTCATTATATATAGATTGTAGTATAAAACATGTTCATAAACAATGTAAAATACAGCGGGTGTGTACACATTACCAATATTGAAATTCAGGTTATCTTGTGTTGCCAAGTTATTTAGACCATGTATACTTTATACAGATTAGTACATTCTTCGGTAACGAGGTAATAAAATAAAAAACACAAGTGGTTTGGAAAGTCCAAAACCTTTCCTTATGGTGATGATGGAAGAGGTTGAAGATGTAACCCTTCCCATAGCGATTGCCGGGGGCCCGACATTTTCGGGTATGACAAACACCCCTCCGAAAGAGCATCCTGACTATGATCCTGACTAAGGTGGAATGAGGTTTAAATACGACAGGGATTTACAATCTCCGTCGTATTTTTATTGGAAAACCATTATGAGATAAAATCTGTGACATACACCATCCAACCTCATTTTTTGGCATTAAAGGGAGAGCTTTCTTAAAGTACTCGTCAGCTTTAGTTTTATCACCCAAACTTTTGAAAATTACTGCTAAGTCTCCTAAAGCGACAAAATCTAACATTTTATTTTTAATCAACAAATTTTCATATTTTTCGTATGCAATTTTTGCTTTTTTTATATCGCCTAACCTGAAATAAACATCTGCTAACCGATTCGCCGTAGTGACAGATGGTGAATTTTTATAATTGTTTTTTGCTAGCGAAATGGCTTTTTTATTTTTGGTAATAGCATATATTTGTGCCAAAAAAACTTTTGAGCTTAATAAATCTTTCCGACTTAAATATTTTTTATCGAGTGCAATTACATTTTGTAATATTTTTTGTGCTTTATTTATATTGGCTTCGGCAATAATTTGTTTTTTTGAACCCCTTTTAAGAGAATATTCTGGAAGCTTTACATGATATAAAAGGAAAGCGTATTTCACAAACAATCTTGGGCTATTTTTTATCTCGATATCTTTAATATGTGGTAAAAGTAGTTCTATTGCCTCCTGTCGTTTATTTAGCAAATTCAATTTTTGAATTTTATCAAATAGTTTTTTTTCGTTAAGGGTTGACATATTATTTTTTGTATAGTAATTTTAACTCAAAAGTTGTTCTTTTACAACAACTATTTCTTGGAGGTTTGAAATGAATGAAAATATAGTGCTTATTGTAACTAGCTCTGAAGAAGTAACGGCTCCAAAAGTAATTGAAAATTTAATAAAACTCAAACAACCCTTTTTCAGGATTGATACAGATTTATTTTTTTCAAAAAAGATAGCGCTTTCAATGAGGCTTAACAAAACAAACGTAAGTCATTCTATTGAAAATCAGTTAGGTGAAAAATGTGACTCGAGTCTAATTAAAAGCGTTTGGTACCGCAGGCCAAAAAATATTGAAATTAGTGGATGTAATAACGAGCAGGAAAGACAGTATATTCACGATGAATTCTCTTCTGCACTATGGTCGTTGTATACATCCCTTAGTGACGGCGTGTATTGGATGAATGACCCCATTGCTTCGCGACACTTGCTGGAACATAATAAGTTCTTGCAAATGAAATACGCTGTGAAAGCAGGATTGCTTGTCCCAGATACACTTATTACCAACCAGCCCGAAAGGTTAATAAGTTTTTCTCAAGAACACGGAGGGAACATTGCCGTTAAAGTGATTCATTCGAAAATGTTCAGAGAGCAAGACAAAGAAGGAGCAAAAGCGATATATACAAACAAAGTATCAACAGAATACATCAAAAAACATTCTGCTGAAATTTCAATTGCACCACTTATGGCTCAGGAATATATTGAAAAGAAACTTGAATTCAGAGTCACAGTGGTGGGTAACGAAGTATTTGCTTGTGCTATACATTCTCAAGAAAGCGATAAAACAAAGGAGGATTGGCGTCACTATGACTTTGAGAAGGTAAAACACGAAGCCTATGATTTGCCACTAGAAATCAAAAACAAACTTCTTATGTTCATGAAGTTGTGTGGCCTGTCATTCGGTGCTATCGATATGATTCTTACCCCAAAAGGTGAGTATGTGTTTCTTGAGGTAAATCCTAGCGGCCAGTTTGGCTGGATTGAGGGTTTAGCAGGATTACCAATATCAGAGGCAATTGCAAAAACATTGTCGAATCCGCCGAAAAAGTAGTTGTTTTTTTAGTACTGCGCAAGGTTAGTAAACCTTGCGCAGTTTTGTTTTTAAATAAATTACTTCAATAATTGAACAAAGTAAGGTTACTTACACATTTTCCAATTAATACAAAAAAACGATCAAATATTTGATGATAATTTTCCGGACATGAAAGCTGTTGTCGAAAAGTCTTCTAAATGAACTCTACTTTTTGTTTTTTTAACCATATTATTTAATATAAATTAATGATATAATTTTACCATTAGAAATTAATATAAAATTAAAATATGCTAAAAATAATTAAAAAAATAGACAAAAATAAAGATATAGATGCAGTAATAATAGGGGCAGGATATAGCAAATCTTTTAGTTTTAGGAGTGGAGCTGAAAAAGGACCTTCTGAAATAATAAAGGCTTTTGATAATAATATGGAAATATATGATCGTTTTACTGACACCATACCATATGATATATATAATTTTGGTTATTTTGATATTAAAAATATTAATAAGTTGTCTCCTGATGGTGCAGTTAAAATCATTTCTGAAACACATAATGGTTTTGAAGATTCTTTTTTATTAATGCTCGGCGGTACCCATATGGTTTCTATCGGAGCTTATGATTATTATTCAAAAAAATATAATCCAAAAGAAGTTACAATATTGCAAATAGACGCTCACCCCGATTTAAGAGATGATACTAGTGATTATAAAAAAGCAAGCAAGAACGATCACGCTTGCGTTATGAGACGTGGACACGAAATGGGTTTTAATATTGTTCAAGTTGGTATAAGAACGATATCAATTTATGATCATAAATATATATCTGAAAATAAAAACATTAAATGTTTTGAGTGGGGAAGAGGAACACAACCAACCGTAGATGAAATTATTTGTTCTATAAAAACCGATAAGGTATATTTAACTATAGATATAGACGGTTTAGATCCTGCTCACGCCCCTGCAACAGGCACACCTATTCCTGGAGGTTTAGAATGGTTTTATACTCAATCGTTGATAAGAAAGTTAATTGAGAAAAAGGATCTTATAGGTGCTGATATAGTAGAGGTCGCTCCGTTTAAGGATGATGTTCTCACTCAATATACTGCCGCTACATTATGTTACAATATCCTCTCATACAAGCTTTTGAAAAGAGACAATAAATTAAATTATATTTAATAATTATGTTTAACTTTGTCACAAATATCGAATCTTGTTATTATGGTATATCTAATCTGATTTATTATACTCATATGCCAGCTGTAATAATTGCCCTTTTTGTCGGTTTTTTTGTGTTTTTTAAAAATAGACACTCACTCTTAGCTAAAATACTCTTAATAATTTCTATTTTGTTTTCAACATGGGCAGTATCGAATTTGATAGTTTGGATAAACCCAAACAGTATCATCGTTACTTTTGTTTGGTCATTTTTTGGAATTATTATAGTCATGTTATCTTTAACTAGTATTTATTTTACACAAGTATATATTACTAAAAAAGATGTTACTCTTACTACCAAGATAATATGGTTAATTTTATTATTACCGTTGATTATTTTCATTAAACAATCGGCTTCCGAATTCGATACAATAAATTGTGAAGTAATAATCAATCATAACTATGATAATTATGGTTATGCAGTTGGTTTAATATCATTTCTTTGGATTTTAATATTTTCTATCACAAAATATTTTAAGGCGAAAGGACAAGAAGAAACAAAACAAATTATTTATTTAACCCTCGGTGTCTTGGCTTTTTTGATCAGCTTTTTTATTACCGGTTTTTTGGCTAGTTATTGGGACAATTTTTATTTGGAGCAGTATGGCTTATTTGGAATGGTCATTTTTATGGCTTTTCTTGCTTATTTGATTGTAAATTTTAAAGCATTCAATATTAAGTTACTCGCCACGCAAGCCCTTGTTTGGTCCCTAATTATAATTATTGGCTCAGAATTTTTCTTTATTCAAACAGATTTGAATAGAATTCTTACTGCAATTACCCTTATAATTTCAGGCTGGCTTGGACTTATTATTATTCGCAGTGTTAAGAAGGAAGTCACTCTCCGAGAACACCTTGAAATAGCAAACGCAGGTCAGTCAAATCTTATTCACATTATGAACCACCAGATTAAAGGATATTTGACAATAAGTAAAAATATTTTTGCTGAGCTTCTTACTGATGACTACGGAGTGGTACCAGTTGACGCAAAAGTAATAATAGCGAAGGGACTTGATAGTTCTGACAAAGGTCAAAGATACGTTACAGCAATATTGAAAGGGGCTAGTGCTGAAAGCGGTTCACTTTCATATGATATTACGCAGTTTGATTTTAAAAATCTTGTATCAGAGGTTTTCGCAAAAGAAAAAGAAATTGCAGACAAAAAAGGATTAAAGTTGGAAATAGATATTTTAAATGGAGATTATAATATGATGGGCGACAACACCCAGCTTGGTGAAGCCGTAAGAAACTTGATAGAAAACTCCATTTGTTATACACCAGCAGGGAATATACACGTTAATTTGAAACGTTTAGCAAATAAGATTATTCTTTCAGTGAAAGACACCGGAGTGGGTATAAAAGCGGAGGACAGAGATAAAATATTTAAGGCTGGAGGTGTTGGCACAGAATCTATAAAAATAAATGTAAATAGCTCTGGCTACGGTCTAGCTTTTGTAAAGGGAGTAATAGAAAAACACAAAGGAAAAGTCAGCTTCGAATCCGCCGGCGCCGGCCTCGGCTCAACATTCTTTGTAGAGTTGCCTGTGAAATAAATGCAGAGATTTTGTGTGTATAACTAGTTTGCCACAACTATTTTTTCAAGTTACTATTCTTATAGATGTAGCTATGTCTAGTTAAAGGAAGGTGCAACATGGCGTGGTTCAAAACATTGTTTAAGGGTAGCGACGATGAAGATCGCGAGGTGAAAGTACGTGAAAAAAATTCAGATACAGCGATAAGGATTGCTGATCGGTATACACCAACCGAGAGTGGAAAACACGTCCACGAAAGCTTCAAATTGGATACTGCAAGTGGTGAATATAAAGAATACAGAGGTGGGGAAAATTCATCCGACCGAAGTTATAATAAAAATGAGGTCAATAATCCTTCGGATGAAGAGGTGGACAAAAAATAGCTAGTTAATTAGGGCGGGTAGAAATACTTTCCCTAATTTTTATTTTTGGAAAATTCAGTCAAAAATTCACCCTCGTACAAGTCTATGATGTAATCCCTGTATTCTTTGTCAGAATATTCTTTAAATAATTTTATATTTTCATCATTAAAGTAGTCGTCTAATTCAAAAAGAAAAATACTAAAAGGTTTCAATACTCCATTTTTAAGTAAGTCGTCATTGTAATATGTAGTAAATATTTTTTGATTAAATATTTGTTTAGCGTCATCGTATTTTTTTTCTCTCAATAAAAAAATAACACTTTCTATGTCTTTTTTAAAAATATTTAAAAAGTTTAAATTGTTCATCTCCATACAAATATTATATACCATTATATCAATATAATCACTGTACCATAACACAATGATATCTGTTACAATTTAACTATGAATACAAAAAACTTTGATCCATATGATTTTTCCAAAAGAGAAATCAATGGCGTGCCTGTTTATTACAAAAATTTACCATGGGCGCCATGTATTCATGTTCGTGTAGTATTCAACAACGGAGCTTTCGATGACCCAATAGGAAAGGAGGGACTATCACACTTTTTAGAACATATGATTTTTGACGGTTCCCCAACTTTACCAGACAAAAAAGCTATAAAAGAGTGGAAAAAACTTCATACATTAAACACATGGAACGCTTGGACCAATTTTGACAATACTTGTTATTGGTTTAAATGTTTGCCAGAAGAATACAATACCGCGCTCACAGGATTGAAAGATATGGTTTTTAATCCATATCTACGAACTGAAGACACAGAGCATGAGAGAAAGATTATCACACAAGAGGCTTGGGGCAGGTTTCATAATGAAAAATTTCTTGCATACAGTAAGGAGTGTTTAAATAATTTATATTACGGACACAATCACGAGAGGCTCAATAGTGCACTTGGTTGGCCAGATACAATCGCTAAAATATCACAGGAAGATATCAAAGCATGGCATACAAAAAATTACGGTATCGGCAATTTTTTTATAGTTCTTACTGGAGCACTAGAAGAGAAGCATATTGAAAAACTTAATGATTTTTTATCAAACATACCAAAGATTATTAAGACTCAATATGAAGTGGGTACTTTGGGTAAACCAAAACAAAACAGATTTACAAGATCGGCTGATGAAATTGGAGAAATAAAAGAACAGGTTGAAGTGACCATATTGAGAGTCGCTGGGAAAAGACCATACCAAGAAAATGAAATCGGAAGTTTATTTAGTCGCTTGATTAGCGATCTTTTAAATGAACGTTTAAGAACAGAGCTCGGTCTGTGTTATGGGGTTGATGCTGGTCTAGCCAGAAGAAAAACTTATTCACAAATGTATATGAGTGTAAAAACTGATGAAAAAAACATTGCACTGGTTGAGAAAGAATTTAAATCAATTATAGACGAGATTATCAGTAATAAATTTATTGATCGTTTCAATATTATTAAAAAACTATATTTGGATCAATTGAAATCGTTAGAAATGTTCTCAGGTGATATTGCAGACGATGCCATTGAAGACCTTGTTTGTATCAATAACAAAATAATTACAGAAGCTGAACAAATTATAGAAGTTGAAAAAGTGAGGTATGAAGATGTTGTAAAAATAGTCAAATGGGCGTTTGACCCAGAATATCTGTTTACAGAAATTATTCTTCCTTCAAAAAAACAGTAAGTACACAAACCCTTGCTTTTTTATCAAAAATATGGCATTCTTTGTATATTAATAACTTAACTAATTAAATTCAATGGGAAATTTTAACAGAGGAGGTGGGGGAGGAGGATTTGGAGGAGGTAGCAGAGGCGGTGGCGGAGGCCATTTTGGTGGCGGAAACAGAGGGGGTGGTGGATTTAGAAGAGAAGAAAGAGGTCCAGTCACTATGACCAAAGTTACTTGTGATGAATGTAAAAAGTCTTGTGAAGTGCCATTTAGACCAACAGCAGGCAAGCCAGTATACTGTAATGACTGTTTTAGAGGTCAAAGCGCAGGTGCTCAAGACAGACCAAGAAGAGACTTCGGTGGCGACAGACCACAAGCTCCAAGACCTAGCTTTACAGTAGGTGCAGAAGGCGGAAGTGATACAACAAAGAAACAATTAGAGCTTTTGAACTCTAAGATGGATAAACTTATCGCATCTATTGAAAATCTTTCACACTCTCAACCAAAAGCAGCAGCAAAAGTAGAAGTTGCTAAAACTATGATCGTCGGTGCTCCTAAAAAGGAAGTAAAGGTAGCAGCAAAGAAAGTAGTTAAGAAAGCAGGAAAAAAATAGTATAAGGGAAGGGTATAAGTATAAGTAAACTCAAAAAACAAAAAGAGGGGG
>JAVHRR010000019.1:0-4649 GCA_036171775.1 Minisyncoccota bacterium | reverse complement strand
GTTTCGCAAAGCGAAACCCGTCTTTTTGTTTGTAACTTGTTTTGACATTATACCCCCTGGGGGTATAATGCTTTGTATACCAATAAATGCTACAATATATTTATTAAATCTATGGAAAACTTAAATCAAACTGTTCAAAACACGATTAGTAAACGAAAGATATTTGCAGTCATACTTTTTGCAGTTGCTATCATTGGCCTTGTTCTTTTATATTCCGGATTTTTTAATTTCCACGCACCAGATTTGAGAACATACAAAGGCTGGATGCCAGCGCTTATTGGTGTGGCAGCACTTGTAGACAGTGTAAACCCTTGTGCATTTTCCGTATTGTTTTTGTCTGTAACTTTTTTATTTGGTTTAGGTAAAACAAGAAGCGAAATTATAAAAGCTGGGCTCACTTATATTTTTGGAATTTTTGCAACTTACATTTTGATAGGGTTGGGTGTTTTAAAAGTTTTGAGTTTGTTTAATATACCAAACCTAATGTCAAAGTTGGGTGCAACAGCCATTATTACTTTTGGTATGGTAGCACTTCTCAATGAATTTTTTCCAAATTTCCCAATTAAACTAAAAATTCCTAAGTTTGCTTATGGAAACATTGCCAGACTCATGGAAAAGGCAACACTTCCAGCCGCTTTACTTCTCGGTTTCTTTGTTGGTCTTTTCGAATTCCCATGTACTGGAGGGCCATACTTGTTTGTACTTGGACTTTTACACGATCAGGGAAATGTATTAAAAGGTTTTGCATATTTACTGTTTTATAACTTCGTTTTTATACTTCCTCTTATCGTTATTTTGGCAATATCGGCTAATAAGAAAGTTTTAGAAGCGGTAGACAGCGTCAGGAGAGCAGAAACCAAAGAGGCCAGAATATGGCTAGCACTCATTATGATATTTTTGGGTTCATTGGTTTTTATGATAAACTAACAATTAGTCAAAAGTCGTAAAGTTTATAAAGAAAATACAAATACAATAAAAATATCAACATGAACAAAGAAATAAATTACCAAGAAGTCTTGAATAAAATTGAAGAAATGAAAGAGAAGGGAAGAGATTTTGATCTTTCAACAGAGGAAGACTTGGCTATTGCTGTTATGAATCTTATTAGTCTTGAAGAGCATTTCTTTTTTACAGGATCAAAAACTCACAAACCAGAGTATTTTGATCTTTTGACTGAAGTACGTTCAATTCGAACAAAACTTTTAGCAAAAATGATAGATAAAACAGAGGGAGAAAGTTGGTGTATATCCAAACACCTGCTTGCAACATCAATGAGACTTTTTGAAGTTGGGACAAAACAACAATCTAGCGGTAACAAGGAAGAAGCAAAGGAGACTTTTGAGCAAGCTTATAAAATGTTTAATATGTTTTTTGCTTTGAGATTAAAAATTGTCCATGCTTGCGATGTAAAAGACGGAAGTGAAAAAGATAAGCCAATGACGATGAATGATATTATGGCAAAGCTTGTAGATTGCTGTGATGAGAAATAGGAAGTAGTTTTTTAGGAAAATATAATAAAAAATAATCAAATCAATGAACCCCGCAAAAAATTTTATAAGAATTACCAGTATCTTTTAATGAAATATACATTTAATAAAAATCAAACCTTATGTCAAATATAAAACAAAGTGAAAATTCACACGGGGCAAGTAATTATAATAAAATCATAAGTATCGCAGCAGTTGTGCTTATTGCTTTAGTTATTTTTCTTGCTGCAAATAAGTTCACTGGCGTTTCAGGAAATAAAAATCCAAATTTTTACGACACATTTGCCCAATGTCTAACAGATAAAGGTGCCGTAATGTATGGAGCTGCATGGTGTACGCATTGTAAGGATCAAAAGGCCGCTTTTGCCGATTCTTTTAAGTTTATTAACTATGTCGAATGTCCAGACAATACTCAGCTCTGTATAGACAAAGGGGTTGAAGGTTTTCCAACATGGATCATTGGAACGAGCACAGATTTTGTTGTGGGTTTTGATAAAAACACAACAATGAAAGAGCTTTCTGACGTGTCAGGTTGTATATTGCCTCAATAAATTTTTCATGAATAAACCAATAATATTTTCTGTAATAATTCTAGTAGTACTTATTTTGATAGGACTGATTTTTGATATTGGTAGAAAGGAACCAGAACCAACTGACTTTAAAGAAAATATTGCTGTCAGGGAAATAGTGAGTGAAAGCGCCCCATTAACTTCAGACATGCCTATATATGTAAGTAGTGTAAAAGATGGACAAGAGGTGTTGAGCCCGATAAAAATAGTTGGAAAGGCGAGGGGAAGCTGGTTTTTTGAAGCGTCGTTTCCGATAGAGTTAGTTGATAGCGACGGCAACACCATAGGAAGAGCTATAGCAACAGCAGATGGTGATTGGATGACTACAAACTTTGTAAATTTTACCGCAGAATTGGAATATAAGAAATCTACTAGTACAAATCGCGCCTTACTTGTTTTGAATAAAGACAATCCTTCTGACGACCGAAGACTTGATCAATCGATTTTTATTCCTGTAATTTTAAAATAATATGAACAGCAAAAACGGAAAGACTTCTTGGGGGAATGTGGCTGGATGGTATGACGATCTTCTAAAAAAAGATAATACTTATCAGAGTGAGGTAATTTTGCCAAACTTACTTAGATTAATGAATATACAGAAATCAGATAGCGTTTTAGACCTCGCATGTGGCCAAGGTTTCTTTGCACGTTCGTTTGCAAAACTTGGAGCAAAAGTTACAGGTGTGGATATATCAAAAGAACTTATAAAAATTGCCCAGGACCAAGACACACCAAACATTAATTACATAGTTTCTCCCGCAGACAATTTATCTTTCATTAAAGACAAAAGTATAGACAAGATTTCTATAATTTTAGCTATTCAAAATATTAGTAATTTGTCTGAAGTCATGAAGGAATGCTCCCGAGTATTAAAATCAAAAGGTAAATTGTATTTAGTTTTAAACCACACAGCGTTTAGAGTCCCTCAAAAAAGTGATTGGGGCTTTGATGAAAAAAAGAAAGTTCAATATAGAAGGGTAGAAAGATATCTTTCAGAGTTTATGATAAATATCGACATGAATCCAGGAGAAAAAGTACAGAAAAACAAAGTTTACACAGTTTCTTTCCATAGACCACTTCAGACATATTTTAAAAATTTAAGCACAGCCGGATTGCTTGTTTCTGGATTTGAAGAGTGGATATCTAACAAAAAAAGTCAGGAAGGTCCAAGACAAAAAGCCGAAGATGTGGCTAGAAAAGAGATACCGATGTTTATGTGTATAGAAGCGATTAAAAGTTGAAAGCAAAAAGTCCATAAAGTCTAAAGTGAATACAAGACAGAGGCAGGTTTGCTTCGCAAACCTGCCCTTTGTCTTTCAATATAATCAATATTTTGTTAGTATTACTTTATGAAATTTATCCCGACAGACTTTAGGAAATCCACATTATTTATTTTATATATTTTGGGCTTTATTTTTGCCTTTACTTCAGCTATACCGGCTTATGTAAACTCTAGTTTTCTTAAAAGTATTACCAGCGAGCAAGCTGTCGGTATCATATACACTATTGGCTCCATTTTTACTTTAATTGCTTTAATATCAATACCAAGACTACTTAAAAGATTTGGAAGTTATAAAGTTACAGTATTTGTAGCAATTGCTCACTTTTTAAATTTCTTATGTTTAGCTTTTATACAAAATATTTATTTAGTTTTGCTTTGTTTTGTTATTTTCGGAGCTATGGCCACGATAATATACTTTAACTTCGATGTTTTCATTGAGCACAACTCACTAGATATCAAAACGGGTAAAATAAGAAGCATCTATCTTACTTGTATCAACCTTGCATGGCTCATGTCTCCATGGCTCGCAGGTGTTATTGTGGGGCAATCTTCGTACCGCTACATATACTTTGTTGTAGCTTTAGTAATGATACCTATCATTCTTATCGTATCTTCAAACTTAAAAGATTTTAAGGACCCAGATTATAAAACTTTTAATTTGTTTGAGACATTTAAAGACATTAGTATAAACAAAAACATTAGAAATATTATTATTTCAGCTTTTTTATTACAATTATTTTATTCATGGATGATAATATATACTCCTATTTATCTAAATCAGTATATTGGCTTTGATTGGGGGACTATCGGAATCATCTTTTCAATAATGCTTTTGCCTTTTGTGTTTATACAAATTCCACTAGGCTATCTCGCAGACAAGGTATTTGGAGAAAAGGAGATGCTATCAATAGGTTTTGTTATTATGGGTGTTTCTACCGCAATAATACCTATTATCAAAGATAATAATTTTATGTATTGGGCTTTAATATTGTTTGTAACAAGAATAGGGGCTGCAATGGTTGAGATCATGAACGATACTTATTTCTTTAAAAACGTTACAGATAAAAATCTAAATTTTATAAATTTATATAGAGCCACTACACCACTCGCGTACATAGTTGCTCCTTTGATAAGCACAGTCCTAATATTTCTGATGCCAATGCAAAATATTTTCTATGTCCTAGGTCTACTAATGGTTGTTGGGTTGAGATACAGTCTGGCGATAAAGGATACGAAGTAACAGAAAGTAGCTTGTAGCTTTTTAGCTTCTTAGAAATTACAAAAGGCGGGGCGGTTACGCCCCGCCGTTTT
>JAVHRR010000018.1:0-3428 GCA_036171775.1 Minisyncoccota bacterium | reverse complement strand
TACCAACTAGCTGATACCGAACAGGCCAATCCAAAAGCGATAAATCTTTACCGTATGCGGACTCTAAATACGAAAAACTGATTTATGATTTAGGATTCATGATTTATGAATAATGCAATTGCACCATTCTTGAATCTTGAATCAATATTCTTAAATCTATTTTTCACATTCACAGTCCGCACACGGGCTATCAAGTATTACCTTGTCTTTCGACAAGCTATTCCTGACTTTTGGGTTTGTTACCTATTTTATACTATCTCGTCTGCCGGTTACCTTGCGGTCCCCTTGACTTGCATGCCCTATCCACGCCGCCAGCGTTCATCCTGAGCTAGGATCAAACTCTAAAATAAAAAACATTTAATTAAAAATATTTTCGTTTCGGAGACGGAACAAAAGAAAAAACAATATTACTTGCCCGAAGAAAATTCATTAAAAATTTTGACGGGTTAATTTTACTTTTATGTCTCTTTTAGAGGCCTGTTATTTATTGATGTATTATTAAACATAATAGACGTAACAGACTCTGCGTCGCCGGAGTCGTCCGGCGATTTGATCTAGACTCGCACAATTCTCTATGTGCCATCCTCATGTGTATGAGATGGCACAATTTCTTAAATCTTGTACTATATTTTGTTGTAAAAGAACGCTGTCTCTTATTTAAAGACAGCTTTGCTATTATACGCATATGAATGATAAAGTCAAGAAAAATATGGCTAAAATTAAGGAGTTCTCTACAGGTTATCCCCATTCACATTTTAGCCTTATTTTTCAAGATATTTTTGGTTAATTGGGGAGATTTTGAGATAGATTTTGATAACAATTTAAAGAGGGCGTTTGCGAAGCAAACGCCCTCTTTAAATATTTAGTAATATTTATACTTATTTCTTCAACTGAGCCTTTGCCTTATTTTGCCAAGCCTCTACCGTAACTAATAGGTTTGATCCGATAAATATTGATGAATATGTTCCGAAGAATATACCAATAAGAAGTGCTAGAGAGAAATTCTTTGTTGCAGCTGGGCCTACAAGATAAACAACTAAAATAGCAAGCAATGTTGTAAGAGAAGTATTTATTGATCTAATGAATGTTTGTGAAATACTTGCTCCAACTATTTCTTCAAAAGTTTTTGGATTTTTAATACCATGATTGTTTCTCAAATTTTCTCTAACTCTATCAAACACAACGATGGTGTCATGAATTGAGAAACCAAGAATAACTAAGATGGCGGTAACGAACAAAGTGTCGATTTCAAATCCGTGATAGTAATGATTTAGGATTGCAAAGATTCCAGTAGGAATGATTATATCGTGAACAAGCGCAATGATAGATACAACTCCGTATTTCCATGAAGCAACGGGTTCTGATACTTTTCTAAATGCAAAAGTTAGAAACAAAACGATAGAAAGAACAACTAAAATAATTGAAACTAATGCTTTTACAGAAGCTTCTTTACCTAAAGTTGGTCCTACAGAATTGAATTTTTTAATTTCAACGGTGTTTGTAGCATCGCTTGATATAACTGAAACTAAACTTGCTCTTTCTTGTTCAGTAACTGTTCTGAGGTTCAAAACATAACCTTTATCCCCTGCTGGAACTAAAGTGTAGCTTCCATTTATAGTCGGTTCAAAACCCAAACTATCAATTTCTGCTTTTACAACTTCAACGCTTGGTCTTGCATCTTTGTATTGGAAAGCAACTGATGAACCTCCTTTGAAATCGATTCCGAATGATAATCCCCAAACAAATAATGCTGCTATTGATGAGACAACAAGAATGATTGAGAACGTATAAAATAATTTTCTGTTTTTTACAATAAACATATAGTTAGGTGGTAGCTTGTAGCTTCTTAGCTTTTTAGCTCATTATTATTACTATTAAATTTTCCTCCAAAAAGGAATGTAGGTACGCGACCTGCTTTGTCATGTTTGATAGCTAGAAGTAATGTTCTTGAAGCTGTAATTGCTGTAAACATAGATACGGCTACACCTATAAAGAATACGAGTGCAAAACCTTTTACAACTGAAGTACTTGAGAACATGTAAAGAATAATTGCAGTAATCATACTTGAAGTATTGCTGTCTCTGATAGAAGTCCATGCTCTATGGAAACCTTCGGTTATGGCATCTCCAAGCTCTCTTCCTCTCTTTAGCTCTTCTTTTGTTCTCTCAAAAATAAGAATGTTTGCGTCCACAGCCATACCAATAGAAAGAATAAACGCTGCTATACCCGCTGCTGTAAGCGTAACTGGAATAAGTTTAAACAAAGCTAAGTTCATTGCAGTATATGTAACAAGAGCGATAACTGCTAGGAAACCTGGCAATCTGTACCAAAGTATTAAGAATATTGCGATAACGATGAAGGCAATCATTCCGGCTTTCATTGAAGCATCGATCGCATCACGTCCTAAAGATGCACCTATTGTTTGAGTTGAGATAAGTTGTATTGGAACAGGCAAAGCTCCTAGGTTTAGATTGTCTACAAGTAGTCTAGCTTCTTTTATCCCGGCACTGCCAGCAAAGCTTCCAGAAATAACTGCATTTCCTCCTCTGATTTCTTCCTTTATGTTTGGCATAGATTTTACATCACCATCCAAAAATATTGCGAGTTGTTTTCCAACATTTTCTTTTGTAATTTTTGCAAACAAGTCACTTCCCTCTGCATTGAACTGCAATGAGACCATGGCTTCACCTGTGTTTTGGTTGAACTCTAGCGCTGACTTTTTTAGTAATTTTCCTGTAAGTCCTGTGTATACAAACAACTGCTCAGCGACTTTTTGTTTTTCCTCTGGTGTAGAGGCTTTTAATATTGCTGCGTTGATAGCCTCTGAGGTTGTTGCAACCAATCTAAAATCAAGTGATGGAGTGGCTCCGATCATTGCGATTGCTTTTTCTATATCTGTGACTCCTGGAAGCTCAACGATAAGTTGTTGTTCGCTATCAGCTCCAGTAAAACCAATTCTTTCAACACGAACTACTGGTTCAGAAACTCCGAAAACATTTATTCTTCTTTCTATAACATCGCGAAGAACATTCATAGAGCTCGCTATTTCAGCAGGGCTTGATGTTGCTTTTGTTAAATCTGCTTTGTAAACAAGTTCTGTTCCACCGTTTAGATCAAGACCAAGTTTAAACTTGAACTTTGACGCTGCGTTTTCGGTTGAATAAACGAAATAACCTATTAAAAATGAAACCAATATAAGGACTACTGCCCAAAATCTTCTTTTAATCATAATGGAGGCATTATATCGACTTTTTTTTCTTTTGCAAACGAGAAATCACCGCTACAATGCTTGTTTAATGGTTTGTAAAGTCTAAGCAAACACTTCTATTAGAAACATTAAGTCTTCTATTTTTTACTATATGCAGCCCAAGTACTTTCAACCATATCTTTAAGTCCTAACTTTGGCGTCCATTTCAAGACATTCTTTG
>JAVHRR010000017.1:0-17724 GCA_036171775.1 Minisyncoccota bacterium | reverse complement strand
AAAATAATCATGTCACAAAAAATTTCAGTAGGAATAGACATAGGAACATACCAAATCAAAGTTGTAGTCTCTGAAAGTGTTTTGTCTGAAGATGGCTCTTATATTTCTAGAATAATATCTACTGGAGAAGCTGAGTCGAAAGGTTTAAGACATGGCTACATTATAAATATATCTGATGTTACCAGATGTATTAAGCTAGCCGTCAGCCAAGCCGAGAAAACAGCAAATCTTAAAATAAAAAAGGCTTACATTTCTGTTGGTGGAATCGGCCTTAGCTCTATTGTTGGAAAAGGCTCTGTAATGATAACTAAAGCCGATCTAGAAATAACAGATTTGGATGTAAAAAATGTTTTAGCAGAAGCCGAAAACTCCTTATCTTCATCTTCTCTAATAAACAAACAAATTATTCAAACGATTCCACAAGCTTTTAAAATCGACGGGCAAATGCTAATAGGAAGACCCGCTGGAATGCACGGCACTAAGCTTGAAGCAAGAGTTTTATTTATCATTTGTTTAAAACAACATCTTAACGACATTATTCGTGCTGTTGAAGATGCCAATATCGAAGTTTTAGATGTCATTGCCTCACCTATTGCCGCAAGCATGGTTAGTCTTACAAAAAGCCAAAAGATAGCTGGATGTATTTTAGTAAACATTGGTTCAGAAACAGTATCTCTTGCCGTGTTTGAAAATAATATACCAATCTCTTTGGAAGTGTTTCCTATAGGTAGCACCGATATTACAAATGATATCGCTCTTGGTTTTAGAATCCCCATACACGAAGCAGAAAACATTAAAATCGGAAACACCGGTGAGATACAATATCCAAAAAAGAAACTGGATGAGATTATTATGGCGCGTCTTTCTGATATTTTTGAACTTATTGAAGCTCATCTAAAAAAGATCGGAAGAAGCGGACTTTTACCTGCTGGAATTATTCTTACTGGTGGTGGGTCTGGAATAGATACAATTGAAGATGTTGCTAGAGCTTCATTAAAGCTTCCGTCAAAAGTTTCTTCAATCAATTTCTTATCAAATATTAAAAATAGCCAGCTTCAAGATTCATACTGGTCAGTTGCATACGGGCTTTCAGTCTGGGGGCTAAATCTAGAAGGAACAGATGGTTTTGTCACAGTATTTAATACCGCTCAAGACTCAACAAAGAAGTTTTTCAGTGGTCTTGGCGATTGGTTTAAACAATTTTTACCCTAGGTTGTAGCTGGTAGCTTGTAGCTTATTAGGAAATAAAAAAGGATTTTAGGAGGTGAGTCCTCCCTTTCGCCTTTTGGAGGTCTTTCCTCGGAAAATCTTCAATTTAGCGATTCAATAAAGCATTTAAAAATGCAAAGACTCGCTCGTTTGTGAAAATTCAAATACAAAACACAGGGCGACCGAAGGTCGCCCTGTGTTTTGTATTTTTGGTCTACTAAGAAGCTAATAAGCTACAAGCTAATTCCTAAAACGTCAACCCTTTTCTTTTTTCATAATTTTCTGATATTATTCTGGGCATAAGAGAAATTTTAGTTGCAATTATTAACGTTAATTTTGCTTGATGCGAATAGTTTTATGAATCTGTTTAGGTCTTTCCTACCAGCTCATAGCTAACAGCTAATAGCTATATACAAAATGCCACAAATCAAACCAGATATTGAAGCCTTTGCAAGAATTAAAGTATTGGGTGTCGGAGGTTCAGGAAAGAACGCTATCAATCACATGATCAATTCCAAAGTTAAAGGAGTTGACTTTATTGCTATAAACACAGACGCTCAAGATTTACACCATTCTCTTGCTCACAAGAAAATTCACATTGGAAAAAATCTTACAAAAGGATTAGGAACTGGAATGAATCCAGAACTTGGTAAAAGAGCTGCTGAAGAAACAAAAGAAGAACTTCAAGAAACATTGAAAGGTGCAGACATGGTGTTTGTTGCCGGAGGAATGGGAGGAGGAACATGCAGCGGATCAGCTCCAATAATTGCCAAAATTGCAAAAGAGTTAGGAATTCTTACTATTGCCGTTGTAACAAGACCATTCATGTTTGAAGGTCTACAAAGAAATAAAATTGCAGAACTTGCTATAGAAGAATTAAAAAAGAACGTTGATGCTATCATTGTTGTTCCAAACGACAGACTTATGTCTATGGTTACAAAAGAGACAACTGCAAAATCAGCTTTTGCTATTTGTGACGATATTTTGAAACAAGCAGTAGAAGGTATTTCAGATTTGATAACCACACCAGGAACAATCAATATAGACTTTGCAGACATTAAAGCGGTTATAGAGAATGCAGGTTCAGCACTTATGGGTGTTGGAAGAGCCTCTGGAGAAAAGAGAGCCGAGGAAGCTGCCAAAATGGCCATCAATTCCCCACTACTTGAAGTTTCTATCAATGGAGCAAAGGGTGTACTATTTTCAATCGCAGGAGGTGATGATATTACTCTTTTTGAAATACAAGAAGCAGCAAAGGTTATCACGGAATCAATTGATCCAAATGCAAAAGTTATATTTGGAACTGTTTCTACAGACAAACTAAAGAAGGGCGAAATGCAAATAACAGTGATCGCTTCAGGTTTTTCAGATATGCCATCTTCAAACAGAAAATCACTTTTTAATTCTATTTCGACACCAGCTACAAGCGCTCAAAAAAATACAGCAAAAGAAGAAGAAAAAGCAAAACCTGAAAAAGAGAAAACTGCAGCAGCTATCGTAATCGATGATGAAGAAAACAAAAAACAACTAGCTTCAAACGACGATGATTGGGGTGCTGTTCCAGCTTTTTTAAGAAGATCTAACAAAAGATAGTTCTAACTGATTCAAGATTTAAGATTTAGGATTCATGAATGATACAAAAATCACTCCAAAAATAAAAGAATTCACCGATCTTAATAGTTGGCAAGAAGCTCACAAGCTTGTTTTGTTAATATATAAAATAACTAGGGGTTTTCCGAAAAGTGAGATATTCGGTTTAACAAGTCAAATGCAACGCGCAGCAGTATCTATCACATCAAATATTGCTGAAGGTTTTGGAAGACAGGGATATAAAGATAAAGTTAATTTTTATTATATGGCGCAAGGCTCCCTGACTGAGTTGAAAAATCAATTGTTTATTGCACGCGACATATCTTACATAAGCAACAAGGATTTTACTGACATACAAATGCAATCTGAAACCGCTCACAAATTGTTGCAAGGTTTAATTACAAAATCAAAATCATTTATTAATTAATCATAAATCTTGAATCATGAATCATGAATCTGTGTATGACTTATGTATTATCGGTGGTGGTCCTGCAGGAGTAGCTGCTGGAGTATACGCTGCTAGAAAAAAGATAAAAACTGTATTGGTTACAGAACACTTTCGCAATCAAAGCGCTGTTTCAGACAATATACAAAACTGGATAGGTACAGTTTCAATCAGTGGTGAAAAACTAGCTTTAAGTCTAGAACAACATGTAAAAAACTTTTCAAAGGATATTGATATAAAAGAAAAAGAGACCGTAAGAGAACTTACAAAAAATACTGACGGATATTTTAAAATTATTTCGAGCAAGTCAGAATATTTGTCAAAAACAGTTCTTATAACGACAGGCAGTGTTAGAAGAAAACTGAAAGTAAAGGGTTCAAATGAATTTGATGGAAAAGGAATTACCTATTGTGCTACATGCGATGGCCCAATGTTTACAGATATGGATGTCGCTGTTATTGGTGGTGGCAATTCTGCATTCGAGTCTGCCGCTCAACTTTCTGCATACGCAAAAAGCGTAACCATAGTACATAGAAGTGATTTTAAAGCCGAGGCTGTAACAATTAAAAACGTTTTATCAAACCCTAAAATAAGAGGTATTTCAAATGCTGACTTACTAGAAATTAAAGGTGATAAATTTGTTAAATCAATAACATACAAGGATAAAGATACTGAAAAAGAAGTTGAACTTCCAATATCAGGCATTTTTGTGGAAATTGGTGCAGACCCAGCTGTAGAATATATTAAAAATGGAATACTAAAATTGACCGAAAAAAATGAAATAATAGTAGATCCAAAAACACAAAAAACTTCTGAAAAAGGCATCTGGGCTGCAGGAGATTGTTCAGACGGACTTTATAGACAGAACAATATTGCAGCTGGTGATGCAATTAAAGCGCTGGAAAACATTTATAGATTTTTAAAGATTTAAAATAAAAAAACAACCCAGTGGGTTGTTTTTTTTGTGGGCGGTACAGGAGATTCGACACTTACAGTGTCAGAGTATTCATCGTTTTTTGTGTATCACGAGTTACTAAGTATAATTTTTCGCTTCGCTCAAAAAAACGTACAGGACCATGAGTACATTTTTCTCCCTCGACTAAAACTTTTTCGTCAAAAGTTTTGTCTGGTCACCAGCTCATTCGTCCCGCAAGCTTGCGAGACATCATTCCGCCGTTCGAATCCTGACACAAGCAAAGCAGTTTGCTTGTTTACCGCACATCAAAAAATCCGCTTAAATGCGGATGTTTTTGTGGGCGGTACAGGAATTTCGACCATTACATGGTCAGTACCCCCATTGGATATTTTATTTTGCTAAACTCATAAAATATACTCAATGGGGCTTCGACTCCTGCCGAAAGTGCTCCCAGCACTTTCTACCGCCATCATTAAAAAATCACCTTTCAAGGTGTTTTTTTAATGTGGGCGGTACAGGAGTCGAACCTGTGACCCTCTCTACGTCAAAGAGATGCTCTACCAACTGAGCTAACCGCCCATATTCCAATTTATAAATTTGCTCGCGATGTTATCTACCAAAACAGCATAACCTCCCATAATTAACAATTGTTTTACGAAGAAATATTATCACAAACATCACAAAAAACAAATAAAACTTTTAGTATTAAAATATAAACCCCGCCAGTTGGCGGGGTTTTTGTGGGAATTACAATCCCAATATTTCTTTTATTTTTTCAGGTACTTCATCTTTATTGCAGCTGTGGCTCGCACCGGCATATACCAACTGCCCAATATATTCACTTATGCTCGAGTTTGCCAATATCGGGCCGGCAAATTCTTTCGCACGCATGAAGCGAACTAGCCCCATAGTATTTGGTTCACCGCCAGGGACACAACAGTCCATGACAACCAGATCAAACTCTTGGTCTGCTTCAAACAAAGTCATGGTGGCTTCGATATTCAACATGTGGACTCCTTCCACTTCGTCATCCAATAAAGTAAGCCAGTAGTGAGCGTCGGCAACACTGTCCTCTACAATCAAAATACGCTTTTTAGGCATAAGTCCTCCCAGACAACTATTTCTATTTATATTCTACAGTAAATACAAAAACTGTCAAGAATACGTTGAATAATATGAATAAATGAGTAACTATTGACAATAATTTGATAACTGCTATAAAATATGAGGATGAAATAAGGGGTGGTCTTCCAGGCCATTCCGGAGGAGGAAAATACACTTAAATGAAACAGCACATCACAACTGCGGAAACTTATATCTGAAGCTGATCCCCGGCCGGCGGGAAAAGTGCCCCCGCCAAAATGATTCGGCTGTAGGCATGCGGCTCGCAAGCTCAACGGTGTAACCAGAGCCAATAGATAGAACTGCCGTCGAGCATTCGCGCCCTTACACGGCCGATGACGAAGTGCGCTCTCTGGACTAATGTTGGAACCAAATTTAAACGGGGTTCCTGCAAAAAGTCCAGGGGGTGCCTTTTTTTAATTAAAAAATATTTTAGTGAAAAAAACAGAGCGACTGTTAGTCGCTCTGTTTTTATTTATATTATAAAGTTTTAATTATAAAAATCATCAATAATCTTATCGATATCAATTTTTAAAATTTTTGCCATTTTATGCATATGTCCTGTTTTTGGCTTGCTCTTCCCTGACTTCCAGCTATAAACAGTCTGGGTACTTACCCCGGTTTCTTTAGCAAAGACTTTTACATCTTTTCCTGTTTTTATTATTTCTCTGTAAAACGATTTCATTTTTTGTAAATTTAATTATTATGGAATATTTAGGGACTGTAAGCCCGTGTCTGCTATGACACGGGCTTGCGAACGTGAACTTCTTAGTTCTGAGCATGCAACTCTTTGCGATGCTTCAAAGTAAACCACTTGGCATACAGGTACGAAAGTTTATAACTTATAAACCAACCCATACACTCCGAGCGACTAGGCGCATGACCGATGCAGATTCCAACTATCTTTTTAAATAGCGGTTTCTGGACCAACCTGCACTGCTCCTCGTTTTTCTTTCTGAGAAGTTCTTCACTCATATATTTTTCCCCCAAATAACTCTTGTGATTACTTTTTTAATTCTGCAAACACTTCCCAAACTCCATATAAAAGTAATATCCACTTGCAAATAATTGCAAGCACTTATAATTTAACTGTGGATAACTTTATTCACAATATATTTACTTGTTTTAACTATGAAATAGTCAAAAAACACATGGGCATTGTGCTTTTTTAACTTTGTGACCTTACGGGGAATCGAACCCCGATTACAGCCTTGAAAAGGCCGTGTCCTAACCGTTAGACGATAAGGCCAAACAATATTCAACTTAACTTACTCACAACGAACCCCGAATTTACCTTCTTACAGAAGCTGTACACTTGTTCTGTTTTCTATTTCGCTATAGCTCATACAAAACTATCACAAGTCTTGTATTTGGGTCACATATAATTTTCTGTTGAAAATTTATGCCGACCCCGACTCCTTCACCTCCGTTCAGTCCGTCTTTAAAGTTGGGTCCCTATCCCAACATTAACCCTTTCCAAACACAACCTTTCAAAGGCCGTGTCCTAACCGTTAGACGATGGGGCCATCTAAACACAAGAAGTAATATAACATTTTTTGAGAAAAAGGCAAAAAATGTTAATATCATGTTTCAGAATTACATAATATATTTGGAGAGGTGTCAGAGTGGTTGAATGAGCCGCACTCGAAACGCGGTGGGCCGAAAGGCCTCGGGAGTTCGAATCTCCCCCTCTCCGCAGTTTTGAAACGCAGTGAAAAAACTGCGGAGAGGGGCGACTGAACTGCTTCAGTCGTGAGGGAGATTCGAAAGACTTTTCCTTACAAATTTGCTGATAAGCAGATTTGTGGAAAAGTACCTGACTATGTAGTAGTCGAATCTCCCCCTCTCCGCAAGAGTGTAAATATTTATTAATGGTGCTATATTAGATTTTATGATTATTCTTGGTATTGAAACATCCTGTGATGAAACAGCAATCTGTATTATTGAAACGGATGACAATTCCCTTAATTTAAACAACCCTTCGACAAGCTCAGGGCAAGTGAAAATATTGGGAAACCAACTATATTCTCAAATAGAATTACACGCACAATACGGCGGTGTATTTCCAATGATGGCAAAAAGAGAACACATAAAAAATCTAACCCCCCTGCTTGAAAGGTGTTTAGAGGAATCTAATATTGTAAATTTGGGTCGTGAAGTAAAACTATCTGACGAAAAAACAGAAAAGCTTAAAGAAATTCTTGTCCGCGAACAAGGTTTGTTTGAACCATTTATTGAATTGATGCAAAAGATTCAGTCTGGAGTTTGGAGTAAGAAAATTGACGCTATAGCTGTGACAAATGGTCCGGGTCTTGAGCCAGCTCTTTGGGTGGGTGTTAGTTTTGCAAAGGCCTTGGCTGAAATTTTAAATGTTCCAGTAATGCCCACAAATCATATGGAGGGCCATATTCTAGTTGCATCTTTAGATAAAATTAAAGAAAATGAATATTCCATAAAAAATATAAACTATCCGGCCATAGCTTTACTTATAAGCGGTGGACATACTCAGCTTGTCCTTGTAGAGGAAAATTTAAAATTTAAAATAGTTGGCAATACAAAAGACGATGCTGTTGGAGAAGCTTTTGACAAAGTCGCGAGAATTATGGGTCTTCCATATCCTGGTGGCCCTCAAATATCAAAACTTGCAGAAAAAGAAAGAATTGAGTTTCCAAATAAAGTTCCCGCTTATCCACTTCCCCGTCCAATGATCCATTCTCATGATTTAAATTTTTCATTTTCAGGAATTAAAACTGCGGTACTTTATACTGTACAAAAAATAGGAACGCTCACAGACAGCATCAGACAGGAAATCGCTCGGGAGTTTGAAGATGCTGTTGTTGAAGTGATTGTAAAGAAAACGAAAGAAGCAGTGGAGCAATATGGTGCACAAACGATAATAATAGGTGGTGGAGTAAGTGCAAATAATAAAATTCGAAAAGATTTTGTTAAATTGTCTAACGATTTAAATATTGATTTTTTAGTACCAGAAATTAGCGCATCAACTGACAACGCCTTCATGATTGCACTTGCTGGCTACTTCAATATCAAAAATGGCAAAAAACCGGAAACAGAGTTTAAGGCCATTGGAAATTTGTCATTGTAAACGCTCGTTTTACGGCTTATTGTATAGGTATTATTGTATAGTAATGCGTTGCTATTGCTTTTTTAATAATGTGTGTTAATATAGATGAAACAACTTAGTTGCTGTACCGGTCGGCGGTGCAAGACGGCCACCCTACCACGACTCACCCCAGCCGTGAGCGCTTGTCCGACCGGCATGGCACAAAGTTTAAAAGATCTGTTGAGATCTCAAATCTGGGCCCACTTTGCTTGCATACTCCAGTGCAAGTAACTGTGGGTCCTCTTTTTTTATTAGAAAATAACGAGCGAAGCGACTATATTTTCTTGTACACCCTTGTGGTGATTGGAGAAAGTGAAACGACCATATTTCTCTGTATCCAGCGAAGACGGATATCAAAAAATAATAAAAGAGAGTATCGATTATGTTTTTTGAATCAGACTGAGTCGGATATTGAAAAATAAAAAGTATAGCGACAATATTTTCCTGTATCCAGCAAAGGCGAATATCAAAAAAATAATAAAAGAGGGTATCGATTATGTTTTTTGAATCAGACTGAGTCGGATATTAGAAGCAGTAAGCATAACGACCATATTTCTCTATATCCAGCGAAGGCGGTTATTAAGCACATTTTAGCCTGTTCAGTTGAGTACGTTTTTGCTATTATATGACTAAGATACAGACCACGAAAAGAATTTTGTCAGAATGTATTTGCATTTAAATTTTATATTATATTCAATAAACAAATTATTATGTTAAACGAAGAACAAATTGAAAATTCGCATGTGGCAAGCAAATTTTTAAAACCATACAACCCTCAGGAAACTGAACCAAAAATATATAAGATGTGGGAAGATTCTGGATACTTTAACCCGGACAATCTTCCAGAAAGACATAAGGAAAAATACTCAATAATAATGCCGCCACCAAACGTGACGGGTATTCTTCATATGGGGCACGCGCTTACAATAACTTTGGAAGATATTATGATTCGATACCAAAGAATGCGTGGCAAAAAAACACTATGGCTTCCAGGTACAGACCATGCAGCCATTGCTACCCAATCTAAGGTAGAAAAAATGATTAAAAAAGAAGAGGACAAATCCAGATACGATTTAGGTAGAGAAGAGCTTCTAAAAAGAGTTGGTGAATATGCAAAGCAGAGCCACGAAACAATAGTTTCTCAAGCAAAAATATTGGGAGCTTCTTGTGACTGGTCTCGTGAGGCTTTCACTCTCGACGAAAAAAGAAATCTTGCCGTTCGTACAGTATTTAAGAAAATGTACGATGATGGACTTATTTATAGAGGCTTCAGAATAGTAAATTGGGATCCAAAAGGTCAGACTACGATTTCTGATGATGAAATAGTTTACGAAGAAAGAGATGCAAAGTTTTACACATTCAAATATTCTAAAGACTTTCCTATCTCAATATCCACCACACGACCAGAAACAAAAGTTGGTGATGTTGCTGTTGCTGTACATCCTGAAGACACCAGATACGAAAAATATATAGGCAAAGAATACGATGCTGAGTTTTGCGGTGTAAAAATTCACATAAAAATAATCGCTGATAAAGAAGTTGATAAGGAATTTGGTACTGGTGCACTTGGAGTCACACCGGCTCACTCAATGATTGACTGGGAAATGGCAGAAAGACACAATCTTCCCAAAGATAAAATTGTTATTAACGAAAAATCAAGAATGACAGTGGGTGACGAGCGAATTCTTGGTAAAAAAGTTACTGAGGCAAGAGAAATGATTGTTGAGTGGCTAAAATCTGAAGGACTTTTAGAAAAAGAAGAGCAGATAAAACAAAATATTTCTACAGCAGAAAGAACTGGTGGAATAGTTGAGCCTTTACCTAAGCTTCAGTGGTTTGTTGCTGTAAATAAACCGTTTAAAATTGAACACTCTGAAATAAACGGCATTGAATCTGGTAGTATGGTGACTCTAAAAGAAATAATGCGAGCCTCTGTTTCAAACAACCAAATAAATATAATTCCTGACTATTTTAATAAAACCTACTTTCATTGGATAGACAAACTAAATGATTGGTGTATTTCAAGACAAATATGGTATGGCCATAGAGTCCCTGTTTGGTACCGTTCGAGTCCGCTCACGGCAGGCAAAAGTCCAGAAATTTATTGCGGAACAGAAGCACCTAAAGAATCCGGTTGGGCTCAAGACGAAGACACATTAGATACATGGTTTTCTTCTGCCATGTGGACATTTTCAACGTTAGGTTGGCCGGAAAAAACAAAAGACTTATCTTTCTTTCATCCAACTGATGTTTTAGAAACTGGATATGACATTTTGTTCTTTTGGGTTGCTAGAATGATACTTATGACGGGATACGTCATCGGTACAGTTCCCTTCAAAACAGTTTATCTTCACGGAATGGTTCGTGATACAAAAGGAAGAAAAATGTCAAAATCTCTTGGTAATAATATTGATCCTGTAGATATGGCGAACAAATACGGGACAGATGCAGAGCGCATTTCTCTTACGATAGCAAACACACCTGGAACTGATTTTAAAATATCAGAAGATAAAATCCGCGGCTACAAAAATTTTGGAAATAAAGTTTGGAATATTACTAGATTTGTCCTCGAATCAACGAAAGATTTAAAATATAATAAAAATTATAATGATTTTAGTGATGCAGACAAGAAACTGATTGAAGAAAGGGATATTTTCGTTAAAGATATAACTTCAGACATGGAAGAATACAGATTCTACATGGCCAGTGAAAAAATTTACCATTACACATGGCATACATTTGCCGATCTTATTCTTGAAGATAGCAAAAAAACCTTCACTGAAGGCGACGAAAAAACCAAAGAGTCTAGAAAACATTTTCTTCTAGAAACACTGCGAACAATATTGATTGTGCTTCATCCATTTATGCCATTTATCACAGAAGAAATTTGGCAATCAATAAATGACAAGGAAAGTATGTTGATCATAGAAAGTTGGCCGGTATAATAAGTAAAAAGTCGATTTTTGCACCACAAAAATCGTGTCTAAAGACTTTAGGCGCAAAGTTTAAAGTTATAAAGTCACAATTATAATTAATTATTCGTAATCATTCGTAAAATTCGCATAATATTCGTATAATATAAGATATGTACATTGACCCACAGTTTTTAGCAACAATATTTTTTTCATTCATAAGCGGTATATTACCTGTCTTAGTATGGCTATTTTTCTGGACAAAGGAAGATAAAGAAAACCCTGAGCCAAAAAGCATGCTAACTTTGGCATTTATTGGCGGTATGATCGCTGTTTTTATCTCATTGTTTTTGGAAAAATACCTTTATAGTTTGAGCTTAAAATCTTTATTTGAAGCAAGTTTTGTTGGTCACATACTACCTGTTTTTGAAAAACTAGCTCAACAAACAAATATTCAATTAGATAAGGTTTTGCTTGTTGTTATATTTGCCCCGATAATAGAAGAACTTTCAAAATTTTTAATGGCATACATACTTGCCTTGCGTTCTAAGTCTGATGATGAGCCTTTAGACCCGATGATATATATGATTACAACCGCATTAGGTTTTGCTGCTATTGAAAACATGCTTTTTTTGATAAACCCTTTTGAGAACCATGACTTTGTATTAACAATTTTTACAGGAAACATGAGGTTCGTCGGTGCAACACTACTTCACACTGTCTCATCAGCAACTATAGGTATGTTTATAAGTTTTCACTTTTTTGAAAGTAAGGCGAAAAAAATATATTATACTATTTTAGGTATAGCTTGTTCTATTATTATGCATGGAGTATTTAATTTGTTAATGATTGGAAATCAAAGTGCATCTATACTTGCGTTGGAACTTATTTGGATTACTGTTATAATAATACTACTAGCATTTGAAAGAATTAAGAAAATTAGGGAAGAAAAAATAGACTAATTTATATTATAATTTTATATTAATAATAAATACATAAAAATATGAAGAAAAAAACTTTTTTTGAAAAACTAACAGGAATTGTTAAAGTTGAAGACGATTCAGACATAGAAGAGACTGAAGAACAGATTGAAATTGAGCTGGAAGAAGCTGAAGAAGAAACTGAGGGTCAGCTTGCGATCGATATGTATCAAACTCCTTCCGAAATAGTTGTAAAAACAATGATTGCAGGTGTTAAACAAGAAGATTTAGATGTTTCTATTACAAGAGATATGGTTGTTATTAAGGGCAACAGAGAAGAATTAAACGATACAGCTGGTAATGATTATTTTCACAAAGAATTATACTGGGGTTTATTTTCAAGAACAATTATACTTCCCCAAGAAATAGATGTAGATGAATCTGATGCAACAAATAAAAATGGTTTGTTAATAATAAAAATGCCTAAGATAGACAAACACAGGCAAGCCAAGTTAAAAATCAAAAGTGTCTAGTTAAAATTTATTTTAAATATAAAACCCTGGGGTGTAGGCCCCAGGGTTTTTGTTTGTGAAAAGTTATATTATTGATAACTTTTTCAACATATTTTTCAACTGCTTTTTGTCGCACTCATAGTCACACCCGGATTCCATCTGCTGCTGGCGAACATTTTCGTAAGACGATGTTGCGATCATTGTCCCCTTGAATGTTTCTCTAAGCTTTTTTATAAGATCTAAGGTTAGAGCATCCGGGTTGAAAGAAGTATTATCCGCAGGAACCAATCCGTCCACAACTATGACGGAAATATCGTGATGGGACTTATACATTTGGTGAGCGTCCTCTATTGATCCGGCCGTCACAATTATAAGTTTTCCTGCGAACATCCTTCCCCACATTTTTACTAAAGTCTCATCATCTTCTACAATAAGAATCTTTTTCATATAGTCCCCACCCCCTTTATTAACTCTAAACATACTCTAGAGCAGGATTGTATATAAGTCAACCAAACAAAAACCCGCCATTTCTGGCGGGTTTTTTCTTTTGGCATCATCTTTTACAGATGAAGTGGCCCTTTTTAGAGCGGAGCGCATTGGCCCGGTTGTGCGGGATGGTTTTATGTCCGTTTATTTTTTTCTCAAAAGTCATCGTGTTCTTCTGTTCTGGCGGTCTGAGTAAGTTCGCACCTATGGCGAGGGTCGGTGCTTCTCTCGCGAGGGTCGATGCGTCTCTCGTAGTGAGGAGAAACAGACCTCCCTTCAACAGATCAAATATACCCATTCTCTTTTCTCCAACGATCAGAATTTTCATGAGTTCTCATTTAACTGTTATTTGTTCTTCCGGTATGAATATAATGGAAAATGGAGGTAAATGCAAATGGGAGCCGACTTTAAATTTGGGTCCCATCCCAAAATTAAAGCAACGGGTACGACGAAATGCTTCTTTCACCAATAATAAACAGTCTAAATTTGGGTCCCACCCCAACTTTAGAGTCACGAACGTAAGCGGGACGTGAGTGCACCACAAGAGTACTTCAAATCTCTAATCGCTTCGCTCAAGAGATTTTGGTCGCACTTCTCTCCCGCGGCTAAAGCTTCGTCGACACTCAGCTTTGCCTGGGCACCAACTCGCGGTCCCGCAAGCTTGCGGGACACCGCTCCGTTGTTCTCGCCCGCACGCAAGCAAAGCAGTTTGCTTGCTCCCTTGGCACATATTTAAAATCACCCAAATTGGGTGATTTTAAATATGTGCCAAGGGGCGGGCTCGAACCGCCGACCACATCCTCTTCAGGGATATGCTCTACCAACTGAGCTACCTTGGCATATTAAACTACAACAAGCTTGAAAACAGCGTTATCTACCAAGACAGCTATCCTGGCATTACAAAGAGATATTACACTATTTTACAAAAAATTTCTAGTTATTTTGTTGGGATAGAATTTACCACAGATTTAACTTTGCTAAAATCACCTTGTACACTTTTATAGGCTTTCATGGCAACATCAACATATGGCTGAACGTAATAAAATGCTCCTACTGATACTCCTATTATTATTATCCAATAAAATGCTTTAAAAAAAGCAGACCATCTATTAGAACTTCGAATACCTTTAAGAATATGATTGTTCTCTTGTGATAATTCGTAAGTTTTTTGTAATAATTCTTTTTCGTTTGGATTCATATCAATATTATATCATAAATATTATTTCTAAATAACTAATGCTGTGCCACCAGTAAGAATCGAACTTACATCTATTCCTTAGGACGGAACTGTTCTATCCATTGAACTATGGTGGCAATGGAGAAAATATAACACATAAACCTTCAATCAAAAAACCGCATTTCTGCGGTTTTTTGATTATTTTAACGGAGATCGGCTTGGTAATCCCGCAAGATTGCGGGATGGACAAGACGAGTCGTGTTCTGTATCCGCGGCGCGGATTCTTATACCGTAAAGAAAACCTGGTATTTAAAAAGTCGCCCTTCAGCGACTTTTTAAATTTTTCTTATTTTATATTGAGCAATTTTCTTAATTGCTCTTCATCAAAACCTCTTACTAAAACATCGTCAACAAGTATTACTGGAACTCCCATCTGCCCACTTTTTTCCATCATTTCTTTTCTCTTTTCTAAATCTGATTGTACGTCGAATACTTCGTATGCGATGTTATATTCATCAAAAAACTCTTTGGCCAGATTACAATAATGACATGTTGGGGTTGAATACATTACTACTTTTTTCATATATTTATATTAAATTAGCTTATAACGTGATAATTATATCATAAGTATGAAAAAACAATACGTAGTCAGCAAAAACTGCGTTTTTAAATTGTGCGAGTGGCGAGAATCGGCTAATACATAGCCAGGTACTTTTCCCTCTCACTTCGTTCGTATGGAAAAGTCTTTCGATTCTCGCACACAAGCAAAGCAGTTTGCTTGTTCACTCACACATTTAAAACACAACTTCGTTATGTTTAAAATTGTGCGAGTGGCGAGAATCGAACTCGCGCCAAATGCTTGGGAAGCACCCGTACTACCACTATACTACACTCGCAATTTGCTATTTAAAAATTCCCCAAAAACTTGCCCAAAAACCCTTGCTAGTATTACTTGTGTCAACAGAAGTACTTCCACTACTATTAATAACCACAACAACTGTCTCACCTGGCTTTGCAACATTAAACTTTCCTCTAATTTCTTCTTCTATACCACTATCAGTTTTTAGCCTATTTATTTCAGACTCTAACATTTCTTTTCTCACTTTCAAACTATCATAATCTTTTTTTACAGTAAAATAGTTATCAGAACTTAGTTTTGATTTTTGATAGATATTATAAGTTGCTTTGCTTAAAAAAAATACCAAAACAAAAAAAAGTATAAAAAAAACCTTTGAATAAACAACACTTTTTATTTGTCTTTTTTGTTGAAAATCTATCATTTTGGTGTATAGTCAGTATATACTATTTTATTAAATAAATAAAAAATATGCTTTTCGAGAAAAAAACAAAAAAAGTGATTAAATATGCTTGGATGATAGTCGGTTTTCTACTTATTGTCAGTATGATTTTAGCCTTCTCACCGTCTTTCTGGAGGTAATCTAAACAGCTTGTAGCTTTTTAGAACTGTAGCTTCTTAGTAAGTACAAAAACAGGTTTCGCTTTGCGGAACCTGTTTTTGTATTTTGAATTATCTAAAAAGCTAAGAAGCTACTCACTACTGACTACTGACTACTATTCCGACTTCATCATCTTCAAAAAAACATCTTGCGTAATATTCACCTTTCCTCTCTCTTTCATTCTCTTTTTTCCTTTCTTTTGAGCTTCTCTGAGTTTCATTTTTCTTGTAATATCTCCTCCGTACAAATAGTCAGTAACGTCTTTCTTCATCCCTGAAACAGATCTTGAAGCAAGAATTCTTCCTGCTGCTTTTGCTTGAATTTTAAAATTAAACATTGTTCTTTCAATTGCAGAATAAAGTTTATCTACTGTTTGGTCCGCTTCTTCCTGCATTCTTCTTCTTGCAACAATCTTACAGAAAGCGGCAACAGGTTCGTCTGCAACTATAACGTCCATTTTTACAACATCAGCTTCTTTCATGTCCATAATTTCATAAGAAATTGATGCGTATCCTGAAGTCATGCTTTTAAGCTCATTGAAAAAGTTTCTCATAAGCTCTCTTAATGGCATTTCAAGAGTAAGAGAATTTCTATTGTCTCCAAAGCTTTCTGAGTCTCCTATCACTGCTTCGTGCTCATATAGCTGTTGCATAATCGCACCAATATATGTTCCTGGAGTGATAATTCTAACTCTCACCCAAGGTTCCATTACTTTAGATATCATGTGGTCCTCTGGAAAAAGTGACGGAGAAAAAATCATTTCTTTTTTTCCATTACTAAAAGTAACTTCATAATTTATGCTTGGTGTTGTTACGATAAGTTGCAAAGAATACTCTCTTTTTAATCTTTCAACAATAATTTCTAGGTGGAGCATTCCGAGGAACCCGCATCTAAAACCTCTTCCGAGAGTACCGGAAGTTTCTTCATCATAAGTAAAAGATGAATCTGAAAGTCTAAGTTTTCCTAATGCGAGTTTAAGCATTGCAAAATCATCAGCTCCTTCTGGATATATAGAAGCCCAAACTACTGGTGATGGTCTGAAATATCCATGTAGCGGAGGTAAGGTATCTTTTACATGAGAAATAGTATCTCCTACTGATGCAATATCTGATTCTTTTATTCCGGTAACAATGTAGCCAATCTCTCCTGCAGATAAAGTATCTGTTGGAACTTCAGATGGAGAAAAAATACCGACTTCTACAGCAGTGAAAGACTTTCCTGAAATTTTAAAAGTAAGTGGCGTGTTTCTTTTTGCCTGACCATTGAAAACTCTGACGAAAACTGTCACCCCGCTGTGGTTTGAATACTTAAAATCAAAAACCAAAGCTCTAAAAGATCTCTCTTCAATTTCTAATTTATAATTTTCTTCACCAGATTCTCCTTTCGGTCCTGGGATTCTTCTTATTACTTCATTCAAAAGTTCAGCAACACCATCACCAGTCTTTCCTGAAACCTCCATGATTTCACTCTCGTCAATATTTAAAAGTTTTGCAATTTCTTCTTTTACTTCCAACGTTCTTGCTAGTGGAGAATCAATTTTGCTAACAACAGGAATAATCACGAGATTTAGTTCTCGAGCCATGTTTAAAGTAGTCAAAGTTTGAGCTTGTACACCTTGTGTGGCGTCCACTAAAAGGATAGAGCCCTCAACAGCTTTCAATGCCCTAGAAACCTCGTAAGAGAAGTCTATATGCCCAGGAGTATCAATAAGGTTCATAACGTATTTTTCACCGTTTAAGAGCCATTTCATGCGTACTGGCTGCATTTTAATGGTAATACCACGCTCTCTTTCGAGTTCCATACTATCAAGCACCTGGTCCATCATTTTACGCTTTTCTATGGTATTTGTGATCTCAA
>JAVHRR010000016.1:23883-48279 GCA_036171775.1 Minisyncoccota bacterium | reverse complement strand
AGCTGATATTTGGATATTTCAAATAGCAGGAAACCTTACTCTTGAAGCAAAAGGAGATATAGGTTCTGGTACAAAAGTATTACTTGCTGGCGGAGCTGTTGCCAAAAATGTTTTTTGGGTAGTCGCCGGTGATCCAGGTGTGACCCTTGGAACATATTCTACATTCAATGGAAACATTTTGACGTTGAAAGATATTATTATGAATACTGGTGCAGTATTAAATGGAAGAGCTTTAGCACAAAGAGAAATTACTCTCCAGTCTAATACAGTTACACTTCCCATCGGTCTTGTTGCAGCAGTTTCTACCGCAAGAAGCAGAACAGCCACTCCAGTTGTTCCTATTGTCGGACTATTAAAAATACCAAGTCCATTAGCCTTACCCCTAGGAGCTGGTAACGTCGTTTACAATTACACAGTTTGGAATGTAGCAAGATTACAACAGCTTGTTGATGTAACAGTAGTAGATGATAAATGTTCACCTGTGGTTTTAGTTTCAGGAGATACTAACAATAATAAATTTCTTGATATTGATGAAAAATGGAAATACACATGTTCATCAATGATTACAGCTACCACTACAAATACTGCTATCGCAACCGCTCACAGCACCGATGGTTTTTACAGCACAGCAATTGCTACAGCAATAGCTACAGTAGCTGTTGGTTCACCGCTTCCGCCACCACTTATTCACATTGTGAAAGTTCCAAACCAATTGACCCCGTTTCCATTTGGAGGTGGTGATGTTGTTTATACATACACCGTAACAAATCCTGGAGTTGTCGCTGATAAAAACGTTTTAGTTACAGATGACAAATGCTCACCAGTTTATTTTTCATCAGGTGATAACAACGGAAATAGTATGCTAGATGTAAATGAAACTTGGATGTACACATGTAGTGCAAATGTTAAAACTTCTGTTGGAAGTGTTGCTACAGCAAAAGGTGATGCAAACGGTTTAACTGCCCTTGCTTATTCTTTTGTTAACGTTCTTGTATCAGCCCCAGATCTTCCTCAAACAGGATTACCTGATCTTGCAAATATCTCTTGGACCACAATGTTACTTTCTGGCATCATAATATTGCTCGCAATATCACTAGCTGTAGTTTCAAGAAGAAAACAAATTTAGTAAAGATTTATCATTAAAATTAATTTAATTCTAAATAAAATATGATATTAAATATTGGAATCGTGCTCTTGATTTTATGGCTTATCACATTTATAGCTTTTCCTCTAATCGGTTGGTTTATACACATCCTCCTAGCTCTCGCAATCATTATGATATTGCTTAGAATTATTAGAGGAAAGTAATAGATCAAGGTTGCAGGATAAGTAAGTTATTGAAAATAATTGTCATGTAGATTAAGCTCGAAATAATAATAGTCCCACCTAAATGGGACTATTATTAAAATAGAGAGTAAAAATAATGAAAGATAAAATATCAGTAAAATTATTAATAAAAATTGTACTTGTAGGAACCATATTCTCTATAGTCATTATTTATTTCCAAACTTCAAATATTTCAAGCCAAGCTTCGTTTACTGAACCAATACCTCTTCCACCAACTATTAGCGCAGAACTTCAAAAGCTAATAGACGCCCAATCTAGAGGAAACGACAGCAACGCTTTAAACAAAGAGTTAAATGTAGGTCTCCCAGTTCGCTTAGTAATACCCAAAATAAAAGTAGATGCCACTTTTGAATATTTAGGACTTACAGCGACTGGTGCGATGGATGTACCCAAAACACCCGGCAATGTTGCGTGGTTTGAACTCGGACCGCGTCCTGGAGAAATAGGAAGCGCTGTTGTAGCAGGGCATTATGGTTGGAAAAATAATATTCCAGCAGTATTTGATAGTCTGTATAAATTAAAAAAAGGGGACAAAATGTACGTTGTAGATGACAAAGGTGCTACGACGACTTTTGTCGTGGGTGAAGTTGGAATATATGATCAAAATGCAGATGCTTCAAATGTGTTTGGTTCAAATGATGAAAAAGCACATCTTAACCTGATTACATGTGAGGGAGTATGGAGTGTAACTCTTAAGGGCCGTCCAAGCAGGTTGGTTGTGTTTACTGATAAAGAAAATTAGAGGTCGAGTATAATTTAATAGTTAATATAATTCATCAAATTTAAATATTTTGATGATTAAACAAAAATGAATAAGAAATTTAAAAAAATTACAAAAAGTGCAGTAAAGAAAACGGGAGTGTTTATGAAGATGGCAAATAAAAAAGCCGGTAAAGCAGTAAAAGCTATAAAGAAAGAATGGAAAAAGGAACAACCCCAAAGAGATCAGTATAAAAAAGAAATTAAGATAGCAGCTGAGAAGGCTGGAAAAAAAGGTTTAAAAATTTTTAATAAAGGTTTAAAAAATAGCATTAAGATAGGCGGTGATGTTGCAGATGTTATAAAAAAAGATTTAAAAGAAATTTACAAAAATAATAAATAATTATTTACTGTTTAAGGTAGATAATAATATAAAATTTGATATGAAAAATATAACAATCGTAAGTCTGTCTGTCATCATATTTGTTTTTTTGTCTGTAACAATAGCCAATGCCCAAAGTATTATTTTTACTGATACTTTACAAAAAGGAATGGCGAATAGTCAGGTTAAGGCATTGCAGGAATTTTTTAAACAATTTCCTGATATATATCCGAGTGGATTAGTTACTGGTTACTTCGGTACATCAACAGAAAATGCTCTCAAACTTTTCCAAACGAAAGAAGGAATACAATCTGTTGGGATTGTGGGTCCGATCACAAGAGCCAAATTAAATGAACTTACAACAAAAACTGCAATCACGAATATTGTTCTACCAAACACTGGTACTGTTAGTATTATTGATACGACTGGAGCAACTGGTGCAATCGGTGCTACGGGACTCACTGGTCTAATTGGAGCAACAGGAACAGCAGGACTCGTTGGTGAAAGAGGTAGAAGTGGGGGTATCGGCACCACTGGCGCAACAGGTAGTTCTGGAGCAACCGGCCTCACGGGGGCTATTGGTGCTACAGGTACAGCTGGGGTTATAGGATTGACTGGAGCAACAGGAACTGCTGGAACCATTGGCGAGATGGGTTTTACTGGCGCAACCGGAACTGCAGGAACTATTGGTGCAACTGGGCCAACTGGTCCTACCGGACCTACAGGTCCAACTGGACCTTCAGGTAGTGGCGGAACTTCAGCTTACGGATACGCAGTTGGCCAAAGTGACGCAACGATTGGGGCTGATGCAAATGTTGTGTTTGATTTGGGTGCTACTCCATTTCCTAACGCTGGATTTACTTCAGTTCCAACTGCAGGCGGAACGGATGCATCAAATGCAAATGCTTTTGTCGCTTCAACTTCTGGTGCCTACGAATTTGATTTTTACATTGCAGGAAATCACACGTCTGGAGCAACAGTTCCACTCGAGTTTGCTCTTTGGAGAAATGGGTCTATAGCAAGTGTTGGTGGAAATGCTTTTGAATTTAGAAGCAATCAGCAAGCGACCTGGGCTACAGGGGATACGCAGGTTGTTATTGGACACGGTATTATTCAATTAACTGCCGGAGACATAATTCAATTACACAACAGAACAAACTTAACTACTGATGTTGTGACTGTAACAAGTATACCTGTTGGTGGGGAAGCAAGCCCAAATAGAACGCTTACATTTAAGAAAATCTCTCTTTAACAATTCGGTAATAGTAAATAGTTAGGAAACTAAAAAAAGAGGCACGCGCCTCTTTTTTGTTGATAAGTACATATTTGACATTATACCCCCCGGGGGTATAATGGAGTTATTATAAATTAATTAAGTAATTATTAAAAAATGACACCAATAAAACAAAAATTAATTCGCAGACTAAAAATAATTGAAGGGCAGGTGAGAGGACTACAAGATATGCTGGAAAAAGATTCTTATTGTATCGATGTCATCACCCAAACATCTGCTGTTAAAAATGCACTTTCTGGAGTAGAGGACGCTCTTATGGAAAACCACTTAAGTACTTGTACCGTGCATCAGATACAGAAAGGTAAACAAAATACAGCTATCGCTGAAATATTAAAGGTTTATAGAACCAAAAGAAAGTAAATTAACCTGGATTGCCACGCTAACGCTCGCAATGACATTAACTAAATAATTAATAATAACCATGAAAAACGAAAAATATAAAATAAAAGGAATGCACTGTGCCTCATGCGCCAATATTATAGAAAAAATCTTCAAGAAAATTGAGGGTGTGGATTCTGCTGAAGTAAATTATGGTACTGAGACGGCTAAAGTTTCATTTGATTCGTCTAAGACAAATCCACATCATTTATCTCAACAAATAGAGAAGCTAGGCTATTCTCTTGATGTTCCTTCAGCTGAGGAAATGCACATGTCTCCAAATGAACACGCAGAACATCTTGGACTTAATCAATCAAAGAAAGAAAAACTTGCGGAAATACAAGACATGAAGACGAAAGTTATCTCTGCAATCCCTTTAGCCATAATAAGCGTTATCATAATGGTATGGGATATCTTAGCTCAATTTAAAACTGTTTCTGAGATGCCTTTGGTTTGGGATGAGCTTTTCCACCACCTTCTACCAGTAATGGCTACATACATGCTCTTTGTTGTTGGAAAGCCATATTTACTCGGATTTTATCGCTTTTTAAGATATGGAAAGGCAAACATGGATACACTTATTGGTATTGGAACAGTAGCAGCATATCTTTATAGTTTTGTTGTTTCTGCATTTGAAGAAACATTGCTTAAATCTTTTCCAGGTGTTTCAAATACATATTTTGATGTAACGATTATCGTTATTACTTTCATTGCTCTCGGTAAATATCTTGAAGCTCGATCAAAAATAAAAACAGGAGATGCAATTGAGAAACTTTTGAATCTTCAAGCGAAGACGGCTTTGGTAGTACGGGACGGCAAAGAAGTAGAAATTTCTGTTAATGATGTAAAGCATGGAGATTTGATCGTGGTAAAACCAGGTGCAAAAATTCCTGTAGACGGTGTTATCACAGAAGGTGCGTCTTTCGTAGATGAATCTATGGTGACCGGAGAGCCAATGCCAGCAAAAAAGAAAATAGGTGACAGCGTGGCTTCTGGAACAATAAACACAAGTGGTTCATTTATTTTTAAAGCCACAAAAGTTGGCTCAGAAACACTACTTGCTCAAATAATCAAAATGGTTGAAGAAGCACAAGGTAGCAAAGCGCCGATACAAGCACTCGCTGACAAAATATCGTCAGTATTTGTACCTGTAGTACTTGTGATAGCTTTTATTTCTCTCGGCGCATGGTTATTTTTCGGATCAAGCTCTATAGGTATATCAGCCGCACTTTCATACGGTTTAATTTCTTTCGTAAGCGTGCTCGTCATTGCTTGTCCTTGTGCTCTTGGACTCGCAACCCCAACAGCGATCATTGTAGGCGTTGGAAAAGGTGCCCGTGAGGGAATACTTGTGAAAGATGCAGCAACCCTTGAAAAGCTTCACAAAGTAGATACTGTTGTTTTTGATAAAACCGGAACGATTACAGTAGGTAAACCCACTTTGGTTGATATACAAAATCTTTCAAACCTTAAAGACAGCGAAATCATTTCTATAATAGGAACTCTTGAAAAAAAATCTGAACATCCTATAGCTAATGCGATTGTAAATTATGCAAACGAAAAGAATATTAAACTAGAAGAAGTACAAGATTTTGAAAATATTCAGGGTAAAGGAATAAAAGGAAAAGTAAATGGGGATTCATATTATGTTGGCAACGCCAAACTTATTAATGATCTGAACCTACCTTTTGATGTTTCAAAAATTGACCAGTATACTTTGCAAGGTAAAACTCCAGTCATTCTAGCGACCGATGAAAAAGTTTTAGGATTTGTCATGGTCTCAGATGAAATAAAACCAGAATCAAAAAAAGCAATTGCAGATTTACACAAGCTCGGCATAAGATCCGTCATGCTTACCGGCGATGATGAGAAAGCGGCAAAATACATGGCTTCGCTTGTCGGTATTGATGATGTAATAGCACACGTATTACCACAAAATAAGCTTGAAAAAATAAAAGAGCTTCAACTTCAAGGAAGAATAGTTGCAATGGCTGGAGATGGAGTAAATGACGCTCCCGCTCTTGCACAGGCTGATGTAGGTATAGCAATGAGTACTGGTACCGATGTGGCTATAGAATCTGCAGGTATTACATTACTAAGCGGAGACATTTCAAAACTGGTAAAGGCTATCAAACTTTCAAAAATGACAATGCTCGGCATAAAACAAAATCTTTTTTGGGCTTTCATTTACAACATAATAGGTATACCACTTGCAGCTGGAGTATTTTATCCAGCTTTTGGTCTGCTACTGAACCCAGTATTTGCAGGTTTTGCGATGGCGATGTCTTCAGTGTCTGTTGTTCTAAACTCATTAAGAATTAAGACTAAAGAATTGTAGGATACGAATATTACACGAATGTTACCCGCCCGACTGAATGACAAATAAGATAATCAGTCATTCGGGCAGGCGAATTGCTACGAACAATGACAAACCTGGATTGCTTCGCTTCGCTCGCAAAGACACAAAAAATATAATTAACAAAACAAAATTATGACAAACCAAAAACAAAACGAAAACTCACACGCAACAAAAAAATACAACTTTCATGTTAAAGGCATGCACTGTAGTTCATGTGAGCTTGTGATAGAAAGCGAGTTGATGGATATGCCAAACATCACTAAAATTAAACCAAGTTTTAAAAACAACATGGTTGAGATAGAAGGTCATTTTGATGAGAAAACACCGGAAGAAATCGTTTCAGAAATCTCAGCTCTTATAAGTCCTCACGGATACACTATCTCTGTTGAAAAACAAATACATGTATTTAATAAATGGGATGATTTTAAAATTGCTTTACCTATTGCTCTTGCATTTGCATTTATTTTTATATATTTGCAGAAGCTTGGCATGGTAAACCTGATCAATGCAAACAATTTTAATTATGGCACCGCATTTGTTATTGGTTTTATAGCCTCATTATCTTCATGTATGGCGGTTGTTGGCGGAATACTACTTTCAATGTCAGCAACTTTTGCAAAAGAAGGGGACAGGATTAAGCCTCAGCTTCTATTTCACTCAGGAAGAATAGTGTCATTTTTTGTTCTTGGAGGTGTAATAGGTATGATAGGCTCAGCCTTTACCCTAAGTTCGACCGCTTCATTTATATTGGGAATAATAATAGGAATCATAATGCTTATTCTTGGTATTAATCTATTGGACGTATTTTCTTGGGCAAGAAAATTGCAACCATCAATGCCAAAATTCATTGCAAGTCGTGCTTATGGTGTTTCAAAATTTAACCATACATTAATGCCTCTTTTGGTGGGTATAGCCACGTTTTTTCTTCCATGCGGATTTACTCAGTCAATGCAACTTTATGCTCTTACAACAGGAAGTTTTTTGAAAGGAGGACTTACCATGTTATCATTTGCACTAGGAACACTTCCCATACTTGCACTAATTAGTTTCAGTTCATTCAGTATAAAAAACAGTTCTAAATCCGGAGTGTTCTTCAAGAGTGCTGGACTTATAGTGATTATGTTTGCTATTTTCAACATTATAAATAGTTTGGTATTAGCGGGAATCATATCACCAGTTTTTAATTTTTAATTATTATATGAAATCAACAGCAGCATCAATTATAATAGTCGGTATACTTATTTCGGGAGCTATTATGTTTAGTGACAATTCGAATGGAGAAATAGTGGCGAATGGTAATACCAATAATGAAACAATTGATACAAACAATGTAAGCATTGTCGATGGAGTACAGATTGTTGATATAAAAGTAAAAGGAGGATATTTACCAAGAAAAAGTATAGCAAAAGCTGGTATCCCAACGATTATCAGGTTTAACACAAGTAGCACTTTTGACTGTTCTGCATTTATTCGAATTCCAAGTCTCAATGTTTCGAGATCTCTTCCTCAGTCGGGTTCAACTGAAATAAACATAGGAACACCTACGACAACAGACTTACAAGGGTCATGTGGAATGGGAATGTATCCTTTTGATGTAGATTTTAGATAGATGATAAAGAAATAAAAACAATAGGGGGGCCCCCAATGCGAGCCCCCCTATTGTATTTATTTCTTTAAAAAAGTTTACAACGTCTATTGACAGATTATATTTAAGGAATATTATTTACATGAAAGCACTAATCTAGAGAGAGTGACTCATCTCAAATTTTTTTAAATAAAAATACCAGGAGTCAATGCTTAAAAATTTAAGATACGATTTATTTTGTAAACTACAACCAAGTCGTATAGAAGCTCCAGAAGCTCAAGTATGTTCGTTCGTATATTTTATATATATATATATATATATAGTAGATATGAATACATTATTTTTAAACGAGTTCAGATGTGAATGTGGAAAACTTTTACTTAAAGGCATCTTTTTTGATGGTACAGCAGAAATCAAATGCAGAAACTGTGGAAGAATAAATAAGATCGGTCATATTAAAATGGAAGATGATGAAAATCATTATTTATTGATTATCAATAATAAAGGTAATGTCACAAACGCCAGTATCTCAGCTTGTAATATTTTAGGATATGCTATCAATGAGTTAATTGGAAAACATTTTACTAAAATTAACCCTACTATGTCAGAAGAGTTTGGTGAAAGAATGTTTGGATCGAAATCTGTCTTAAATGAAGATAATTATTTTCAACTCGATACATCTCATGTATCAAAGAACGGTAAAAATATTTCTATTTCTGCCCATTTAAAATTATACATACCGAATGATAAAGAAAAATACGTTTTACTTTCTGCCAAATTAAAAAAAGATGACATTAAAAAAAGGCCGAATAAGGACGTTTCAAAATTTTCTGACAGTGCCTGTGATTTTTATTTTGAAATAGATCAGAATGGAATGGGAACATATATCAGTCCATCTTTTGAAAAACTTTTTGGTCTTTCCTGTCAAGATACCATTGGAAAAAGCTACTTTGATGTCGTACCTGTAGAATGCCGGGTTGACGCAATAAAGACATTCCTACATTTTTCAGCCAAAGAAGAACCATTTAGAAGGTCAAACAATACTGGGTTGTATGTAAAAGACAAAAACGTATTTTATGATATATACTTTACTCCAAATTTTAATGATATGGGTAAGTTTGTGGGCTACAGGGTGCTTGGCTGGCTGGAAAGGAAATAAATGTAAAGTTGATAATAAACTTGTTGATTTTTGAAAAGATTATATAATTTACGTATAATACTAGAGGCTCCTGAAGCCCGCACTTTTTTTTAGTGCGGGCTTTAATTTTTAGTTTTAAAAATGATATTTTATGAAACAAAACATTATTTATAAGGTTTATTAAATAACATTCTAAACAAATGCACACAGTATTAATAGTTGAAGACGATAAAAAAATAGCACAAGTGCTAAGAGAAGAACTTGAAGAAACAGGTTTAGGTGTATTGCTGGCTGAAAACGGAAAAGAAGCTTTAGAGATTATGAAGTCCAAATTTAATAGACCTGAGCTTGTTGTATTGGAACTATCTTTACCCATAGATGATGGCTTCGTGCTTTTGGAAGAGGTATTTAGAGACACTACAAATTTAAAGGAAATTCCTATTATTGTTTGGTCAAATCTTGGAAAAGATGAAGATATAAAGAGAGCACTACAACTAGGGGCAAGTGAATATTTTACAAAAGCTCATTACCCGATGGCTATTATTGTTGAGAAGATTAAGAGCTATTTTGTAGATTTGAAATTTGTTAAGAAGGGTGTGCCTATGAAAAAAAATGCTTCGCAGATACCAGAAATAAAACCATCCGAAGAAATAGTTCAAAAGGCAAATACCCAAACACAAGCATTCAAGGAAAATAAAGAAGAAAAGAAGCTTGCTGATATTTTAATTAAGGAGCGAAAGCAGGCAATGTCTGAAATTGTCGCGGAAAAAAATTATTGCGAAGTTGCACTAACTGAATCAAAATCAAAAGAACAAGAAATACTTTCAGAAAATAAAAGACTATATTCTAAACTTAGTACCGAACAAGCAAGATTGGTAAAAGCGACACTTAGTGCCAAGGAGCAACTTTCTGACGTTGTTGTAAAAGAAAGAAAACTTTCCGAAAACGCACTTTTAGAAGAAAAAAGAAAAACAGAAGAACTGTTAGCTCGTTCTAAAAAAGAAACAGAAACTGAGTATACAAAAAGAGTACTTGCAGAAACGTCTATTTTAGAAGAAAGAAGACAGGCTGGAGATGCTATTTTGGTTGAAAAGAAATTGGCTGAAGCAACACTTCAAAAAGCAATTGACGAAGAAAGAAAACATTTTAATGAATTATTGAAAGCAGAAAAAAAGATTGCTCAGACTCTTGTTGTTGAAAAAAAACTAAAGGACGAAGCTATCAGCGCCATAACAGCAGAAAAGAAATTCCTTGAAGACGCTCTTGCTGAAGAAAAGAAAAAAGAAAAAGAAATTTTAATAGAAAATAAAAATATAAAGGCAGATTTAGCTGTCGAGAGAGAAAAAGAAAATAAGTCAATTAACAACCAAAAAGTCTTATTTAAGAATGCGATTGATCAAGCACAAAAACAACTAAAAACTGCCATTATAGAAGAAAAGAGGCGTGCTCAGGCTGTGCTTCTTGAAGAGCAAAAAAAGGAACAGAATGTTCTTTCTGAAAACAAAAAATTAAATATTGAGTTGACTACAGAACGAGAAAAACTAGAAAAAGCTACTATTGTGGCAAAAAAACAGCTAGCAGTAGAAATTGAAAAAGAAAGAAAATTGTATGAAACTATTCAGAATGAAAAGAAATTGGCTGAAGAGTCATTCCAAACCGCCCTCATTGAGGAAAAGAAACGTCTCAGTGAAATACTAAATGCAGAAAAAAAGGTAACACAAACCCTTATTGATGAGGAAAAGAAAAGGGAACAAAAACTTCTGGAAGAAAATAAAAAAATTAAAAGCACCTTAGAGGTTGAAAGAAACAAACAAGCAGATGTTATCGAGGGGTTGACGGACTATTATGAGCAAAAAAAGCCCACAAAATCTGTAGTTATAGATAAATTAGCCGCAGAAAAAAAACAGGCCGTAGATGCCATAATTGCAGAAAAAAAACTTCTGGAAGCCGCTTTAGCTGAGGAAAAAAGAAATGAAAAAGAAATTTTAATAGAAAATAAAAATATAAAAGCCAAATTAGACTCAGAGCGTGTAAGACTAGAAAAAATGGCATTAAATACAATAGCAAAAGAACGAATATTAAATGATAAAGCACTTTTAGATGAACACAATAGAGAGCAAATGGTACTCGCTGATAATAAAAAAATCAGAACTGAATTAAACTCAGAACATTTGAAGGAGTCTAAACTCTTAAAAGCCCAAAAAATGTTAACAAAGAAAGCAATGTTGCGTGCACAGAAACAGGCAAAGGCTGCTGTCGTCTTACAAATTAAATTATCAAAAGTTGCACTTGCCAAAGAAAAAAAGAAAGAGCAGACAATTCTCGCAAGGAACAAAAAAATAAAGTTAGCGCTTGAAAAAAAAGAAAAAAATGAAGAAAAGCGTGCGCTGCTGGTATTAAGAAGGAAAGCAAAATTAGAAGTAGCCCAAAAGGCATTAATTAAAAAAGCGATTGATCAAGAACAAAAGAAAGTAAAAAATGCCATTGCTAAAGAAAAGAAACTTGCCCAAATTAAGCTTGTTAAAGAAAAGATTAAGGAACAAAGGCTCATTGAGGAAAATAAAAAAAACAAGAGGGCATTGGACAGAATAAGAAAACAAGTTGGCTAAAAATGTTGACAATTTGCTTGTTGACCTTTCAAAAAAGTTATATAATTTACATATAAAATATTAGAGGCTCCTGAAGCCCGAAACCTTTTTGGTTCGGGTTTTATTTTTGTTTAAAATTGTATGTTTGTAAATATTTTAAATGCTTAAATTATTTAACAAAATTAGTATATTAAAAAAATCTGCATTGGTTGCTGTCGTGTTTTCTGCAGTGTTTTTTTTGTCATATTTTGCTGAAGCAGCTTTGGTTGGACCAAATAACCCCGGGACAATAGTAGACGATATCTCGGTAGGTACAATTACTTGGTCAACTCCATCTAACGCAGCCTCATCTAACAATAGTTATGCCAAAGCTTCACTTAACGATAATATAATCAGCCATTACTTAAAAGCAACAAATTTTGGATTTTCAATTCCAACCAGCGCTGTTATAGACGGCATTACTGTTGAGATTGAAAAAAAGGCATCCAACGCATCTCGTATTCAAGACTATAGCGTAAGAATTGTTAAAGGTGGTGTGATTGGCTCTACTGATAAATCAAATTCAAGTTTTTGGGGAACATCTGATGCATACACGACTTATGGTAGCTTAACCGAATTATGGGGCGAAACATGGACCGCCGATGATATTAATAGCGCTAATTTTGGATTAGCATTTTCAGGCTTTAAAAATTCTACGGCAGGAGGTGCTGTTACTGCCTCAGTGGATCATATAAGAATTACCGTTACGTATACAGTTAACACGGCACCAAATACTCCAACTTTAGTATCGCCAGCAAATGCCACATATACAAACGACACTACTCCAACCTTGTCAGCAAATTATTCAGATCCAGACTCTGGAGATACAGGAACTACAAATTACAGAATTGCAACAAGCTCAGCCAATTGTACTTCTGGCATAATAGTAGCTAGTGGGGCTTCAGTAGAGACCTCGAGTAACAATCAAAATACCACATGGACACCGGGATCTTCAATTGGAAGCGATAGAACCTATTTTTGGTGTGCACAAAATAATGATGGAGTTCTTACTACTGCATGGACAAGTATGGGTAATTTTATATTAGATACTACTGCTCCAACTATTTCAATCGGTTCTCCCTCAGTCGCATCCACAAGAACGGGACCAGTCACTTACACAGTCACATACACTGGAGCAGACTCAGTCACTCTTGCAAACGGCAACGTAACTTTGAATACAACAGGTACTGCAAATGGATCTGTAAACGTTACAGGTAGCGGTACATCAACAAGAACAGTTACCATCTCTTCAATTACAGGTGATGGAACTTTGGGTATTTCTATTGCTGCGGGCACAGCAAGTGACACAGCAGGAAACACAGCAGCGAGTGCAGGTCCTTCTGTTACATTTATTGTAGACAATACTGTTCCAACTATTTCATTTACAGATAACGTTGAATTAGGTCCAGTCGCTTCAGATACAATTTCAGCAACATGGGGCGACGCCTCAGTCAAGAAGTGGGATTATGATACAGATGGAGTCTGTTCTACATCAGCAGGTAGCTATACAAAAACAGATTCAGATTCAATGAATCAAACTACCGAAACCAATAATGGAAAGTACATTTGTCTATACGGAGAAGATTCTCTAGGAAACAAATCTACTTTGGCTTCGGCAAATAACATCAACATTGATTCCACCGGTCCAACTCTTTCATTCACCGACAATGTAGAAGCTGGTCCAGTTGCTTCAGATACAATTTCAGCAACATGGGGAGATGCAACCGTGAAGAAATGGGATTATGATACGGATGGAGTTTGTTCAACGACAGCAGGGGATTATACAAAAACAGATTCAGACTCAATGAATCAAACTACAGATACGAATAATGGTAAATATATTTGTTTATATGCAGAAGATTCTCTAGGAAACAAATCTACTTTGGCTTCTACAAATGTGATTAATATTAGTACAGCCGCAAAATTTGTTATAGTTTCTGCGCCAGACGGAACAATTGATTCACCAAGCTTAGTAACCATCCAAGCCCAAAATAGTGGTGGCGGACTTATTAGCACTTACCAACAAAATGTCACTCTTGTTACAACTGGTTCTGCGATAGGTGCTGGTCTCATAGACATTATTAATGGTGTAGGTACTACTACTATTTCTGACGAGGTAGTAGAAACGGTCCATTTATCATTAAGTGATTCTGAAGGAACGGGATTAAACGTCTCATCCACTAGAGATGTATATTTTGGACCAGGAGCAACTGCCAAACTATTTACTTCAGCTTCAACTTCAGAAATGATAGCTGGTACACTATTGCCCATAACAATTTCTCGTAAGGACCGTTTAAATAATTTAATTACAGCTGGTAGCGAAACATTCTATCTTTATAGTAATTCTCTCAGTTCATTTAAAAAGTTTTATAACGCTTCAAGCGGAGGTGATATTGTTGAGACAGTATTAATTTCTAATGGTTCTTCTGAATCAACCGTTTGGTATTACGATGACAAAGCAGGGGTACCTACAATTACAGTTTCTGACAAATCAACTGCACCACCTGATGGGGACGTTGGAATTGACGATGCATCAGTTAGCATCACAGTAACAAGTGCTCCAGCTTCAGCGTTATTTATTTCTGATAAAACTGATTTGACGGCGGGCGAGAGACTTGAATATGAGTTAAGCAGACAAGATCAGTTTGGCAATACTTCAGATAACGGAACACTAAGAGTTTATCTTTATGACACTTCAGCATCTCCTGCCACATCAACAGCATTTTACAACGTTAGCTCTGGCGGTACTAATATAAGTTATATCGACATGTCGTCAGGCGTAACCACAGTTAGTTTCTGGCTTTATGCTGACAAAGCGGGTAGTGTGAGTCTAACTGCTTCAGACAATTCTTCAAATCCTGACGGGGCCACAGGGGTTGTGGACGCTTCAGATAGTTTGACTATCAATCCAGGCTCGGTTGCAATATTTGCATTAAATAATCCAGGAACAATGACAATAAGTACTCGTCTTGGATACACGGTTTCTCGATATGATGCTTACAACAATCCAGTAAGCACAGGAGATAACACCGTCTACCTTTATCACGATGCTCTAGGAACTAGTACCGTATTTTATAATTCAGCAAGTGATGGTGGCATAATTAATTCATTAATAATTGCAGCAGGAAACATGTTTAATAATTTCTGGTTTTATTCTGATGATACTGGAGATTATAATATTACAGCATCCGATAATTCATTAGCCCCAGACGGTAACGACGGCATCGATGATTCAACTGACCTTGTTACTGTTTCTCCTTTGCCAATTGTTGCCACACGTTTTGTTATTGGCGATACAGCCACAACCACTGCTGGTGAAACTGTGTCTGTCAATGTTCGAGCTGAAGATGATTTGGGGAATTTAGATACCAGCTATAATAATAGTGTAATTTTACACACAAGCGGTAGTGCAACACCTGGAGGTCTTGTAAATCTTGTCGCTGGTGTAGGCTCAATCAATATTATTGACACTAAGGCTGAAACAGTAACTCTTACTTTAGAAAATACTGCAAGTAGTAGCCTAGATGTTTCTTCAACTAAATATATAAATTTTGTTGCTGGTCCAACCGATAAATTTACAATGACCGGATCTGGAAGTGCAGTTGCTGGTGAGAGGGTTGAATATTCTATAAACAGACAAGATCAATATGACAATGATGTTTCTGTTGGTTCGGATAATATATATTTATATAGCAATGCGACAGTTGGAACTGCACATTTTTATAATGCCTATATTGATGGATCACAAATACTTTCAACCTCTATTTTAAGCGGTTCAAATTCAACAAATGTTTGGTTTGCAGGAACTCGCGCTGGCAATTGGACCGTTGATGCTTCAGACAACTCAGAAACGCCAGACGGTGGAGTCGGTATCATAGATGCGACTTCTTCAATAAGTATCGTTCCAGCTGCAACAGCCCGCCTCACATTAAATGATCCTGGAGATATTACAGCCGGTACCCGCGTGGGGTATACAGGTACTCGCTATGACACATACAACAACGAAGTGACAGCTGGTTCAGCTAGCTATTATTTATATTCTAACTCTACAGGAACATCAACTGCTTTTTACTTAACCGACAGCAGTAGTTTGCCAGTTACAACTGTGAATTTTTCTGACGGTAATTCAACCGCAGAATTTTGGTACTACGATGATCAGATCGGAATCTGGACAATATATCTTTCGGATAATTCTTCTTCTCATGACGGTGCGATAGGTATAGTTGATGGTGAAGATGGAGTTACAGTGTCACCAGTTCCGATTGTTGCAACTAAATTTATAATTGCGCTAACTGACGATAGTGTTCTTGTTAATACACCGGTAACCGTGACGGTCAGAGCAGTTAACAACAATAATGATATAGACACAACTTATCAAAATGATGTAACCTTGCATGTTTCTGGAAGCGCTACGGGCGGTGGCAAAGTAGATATTATTGATGGTGTAGGTCAAATAACTATCAATGATTCTACAGAAGAAACTGTCCAGCTCAGTTTAAGTGATACTGAAGGTACAGATTTAAATGTTTCTTTTACTACATCAATTATTTTCAGTAAGGTTGCAGTCATCACAGGAAGCACAAGAAGAGTAGCGAGCGCAGTAATAACACCAAGTGTTTCTTTCACAGGACGCGCATTTCCATCAGCAAATATTGAAATAATGGCAATTCAAGATGGAAAAGTTCCGGTTAGCGGTTTATCTACAGGGTCTGCTGGAGGAGGTTTTAGCGCGAACTTTACTGGGCAACTACCATCAACAGTAAGTTCGTTTGCCCTTGTCGTCTATGACAAAGATCATAACATTGCACAAACCAAAATATTTAAACTAGGAGTAAATGATCAATTGGCAAAAGATATTTTAATGTCACCAACCGTGAGCTTAAAAACAGAAGCAGTTTCGAAAGGAACTTTTTTAGGCATTACCGGTTCAGCAATGCCAAATTACAAGATTCAGTTGATGGTTGATGGAGTAAAAGCTACAGAAACGGCAACAGCCGATGGTAGTGGTAATTATGACCTTGCGTTTAATACATACAGACTCAGCTTAGGAAACCACACACTAAAAGTTCGCCAAGTAGATAGTCAGGGAAAGGTTTCAGACTACTCAATTGAAAAAACATTTTTGATAACTAAAACTTTTGTATCGAAAGCTGATTTAAATGGCGATGGAATAGTTGATATTAAAGACTGGAGTATTTTTATGGCTCGCTACCGTTCTACCGACACAAACATTCGTCAAAATATTGATTTGAATGATGACGAGAAAATTGATGCAACAGATTTGAGTTTATTTATTAATGCTTTATCAAAATAGAATTATTTATTAACTAATATTAATTATTAAAAAATTTGTCCCGTTTGAAATTCTGATTGGGTCAGATATAAAAATAGGAAAACGAAATATGAAAAATCAAAATAAAGAAAAAAACATAATTTGTAAAATTTCGAAGGGGATGAATTTACATTTTAAAATAATATTTTACTTTATCATTTTACTAAGCATCTTTACGTTTTCTCAAAATGCTAACGCAGCAACATTAGAATTAAATTTAGAAAAAAATATTACGTCAGTAAAAGATGATGTTGTCGTTTTGGTTACAATCGATAGTGAGGGTCAGGACATCAACACAGCTCAAGCAACAATTTCTTTCCCTGCTGACCTACTAGAAGTAACTAAAGTTGATCGTGTAGATTCAATTTTCACTTTTTGGCTTGAAGAGCCGATATATGACAACGCTAAGGGTGTCATTACTTTTGTAGGTGGTTCAACTAGTGGTTTTACTGGGCCGGGCTTGAAGTTAATGAAGATTTCTTTTAGGGTAAAGGGGAGTGGAACGGGAAAACTCGGTATTACAAATGGTGCAATCACAGCAAGCGATGGTACTGGTAGTAATGTATATACGACAGCAAAAGGTTTGGATATTAGTATCCCTTCAACTGCCGAATTTCAAGCAGTAAAACTTGAGCGATCTGTAAAAGAAGTAACCCAATCTAAAAAATTACCTGCAGTAGCAGGCTTAAGTATTCCATTTTATCCAGATCAAGCCAAATGGAACAATCGCTCTGCAAGTTTTAAAGCCAGCTGGAACGTTGGCTCAGATATCATACAGGCCGGCGTTGCAGTAAATCAAAACCCAACTTTTTTACCAGAAGCAAGCGCGGAAGCATTAACTGGAAATAAAATTTTTTCAGCATTATCCGATGGAGTATGGTATTTGCATTTACGTTTTAAAAATAATGTTGGGTGGGGACCAGCGACGCATTATCGTCTAGCTATTGATACAACTCCACCAAGTCCTTTCAAAATAACTTCTACAGACGGCATGATAACAAGCGAGCCTAAACCAACTATTAATTTTATAAGCAGTGATGTAACTTCTGGAATTAATAATTATATTATCCGTTTGGACGGAGTAGTGGTAGACACCATAAGCTCAAGCACCTATAAATTCTTACCACTTCTACCAGGATCACATCAAATTATTGTTGTTGCGGTAGATAAAGCAGGGAATTCAACTTCTGAAACAGAAAATTTAGAAATATTACCGATTGAGGCGCCAGAAATCACATATGTAAGTCGAAGCGTAATTATTGACGAAGGGTCAATCGTTGCGGGAGGAACAGCTCTAGCTAACGAACAAGTTATTGTTCAAATTCAAAATGCTCAAAAGCAAATAGTTTCCGAACAAATAGTTCCAGTAGATGAAAGTGGCAATTGGAATATTACAATCTACAATACTTTTGGGGCCGGCAATTATCAGTTGTTGGCAACGGCCCGTGATAATAACATGGCCTCAAGTCTTCCTGTATTATCGGAAGTTATTAAAGTAAAACAAAGGCCTATGTTGGTGTTAGGTAGTTTGGAAATAACACAATCATGGTTCTTCATCGGGTTGATTGGTATTTTATTTGTTGCATTTGGAGCTGGCTGGTTTGGCTATTACAAATGGAAAGCTCAGCTTGATAGAAAAGTTGTCATAGCACAAAGAGATATAGTCAACATCTTTGATAATTTAGAAAATGATATTAATGAACTATTAAAAAACTATGCCGATGGGAACCCCGATGAGGCACATTTAATTCAAATGAAAACAACACTAAAAAGTATGAAAGAAGATTTAGAAAAATCTCGCAGCTATGTTGTGGATAACATAAGAGAGATTGAAGAATAAATGCCACGACAACAATATATAACCGGAACAAAAAATGAAAAAGCAAACTAATATAAAAAAACTATTAAAGCCTAAAACCCCGTTAAACATACAGGGAGCTTTTGCAGTGGAAAAAGAAAAATATAAAAAGACTAGTCAAACATTAAATGTTATTAGAAAATGTGATCAAGCCCTTATTTATATTACAGATGAGCAAAAGTTGTTGAATGCAATTTGCAAAATCATTATTAATTATGGTCCATATAAGTTTGCTTGGGTTGGATGTGCAGAAAATGACAAAAACAAAAGCGTAAAACCAATCGCGCAAGCTGGTTATGAACAAGGGTATTTAAAGTCACTGAATATAAGCTGGGCAAACAATATCCGGGGAAATGGACCAACTGGTACAGCAATTAGAACTAAAAAAGTCACTGTTTGCAAAAACATGCTAACAGATCCAAAATTTAAACCATGGAGATCCGAGGCAATCAAATATGGTTATATTTCAAGTATTAGTTTACCTATCCAAATTGAGGATGCTTTTGGTGCACTTTCAATTTATTCTCCTAAACCCGATGCATTTTCAAAAAAAGAAATTAATTTATTGGTGCAACTTACTAATAATCTTACATTTGGAATTAAAAATATTAGAAAAAATTTAGAAAAAATAAAAATAGAAAAAGAATTAAATGAAAGTGAAAAAAAATACTACGAATTATTTAATCGAGCAGTTGATGCTATTTTTATTGCAAATCCAGAAACAAGAAAAATAGTAGATTGTAACAAAAGCGCCGAAAAGCTTACGGGATTTTCTAAAAGCGAGATTGTTAAAATGAAGTTTAGTGATCTTCATCCCAAAGAATTAAAAAAGAATGTAGCCAGTGCATTTAAGAAACATTCAGATGGTAAAATTGTACAAGTTTACGCTGAAGTTCAAACAAAAGATAAAAAAATAATTCCTGTATCTATAAACTCCTCATTGGTTCATATTAAAAACAAACCATATCTTCAGGGAATTTTTAGAGATATTACTAGTCAAAAAGAAGCAGAAAAAAAAATAAGAGAATACAATCAACAATTCGAGAAACTCTCTGATAATGTCCCAGGATTGATTTTTCAATTTACAAGGACATCAAATGGAGAATATTTTGTCCCACTTGCCTCAAAAGGTATTAAGCAGATCTTCGGATGTTTACCAAACGATGTGGTTGATAGTTTTAAACCTATTGCTAAAGTAATACATCCTGAAGATTCAGCTAGGGTCATCAATGATATTGAATATTCAGCAAAACATCTGACATATTTTATTTGTGAATTTAGAGTAAAAATACCAGGTAAACCAATTCAATGGGTTTATTGTAATTCTAAACCAGAAAAAAAGCTTAACGGTATTGTAACTTGGTATGGTTATATTTATGATATTACAGATCGGAAAAATATCGAAACCAAATTGATGGAAAGTGAGGAAAAATACAAGGGTTTAATTTCTAATTTACCAAAAACAGAATATGTTGTTGTGCATAGAAATGCAAAAATTCTTTGGATTACTGATAGCACAAGTTCCTTTTTAGGTTATGCGAAAAATAATATAATAGGATCTTCCGTTCTTGATTATGTTGTAAAAGAAGACCGCCATATTACTTCACAAAACATTAAAAGGAGGATGTCCGGTAAAAAAGTTTTTGATTATGAGATAAGAATAATAAACAGCGAAAGAAAAATCATTAATGTATTAGTCAAAGGATCGCTCATTGACTTCGAAGGGCAACGCGCAGCTTTATTAATTCTTTCAGATATTACTGAGCGAATTAAAAAAGATAGAGGAATCTTAAAAGAAAAGCAATTTCTGGATAATATAATAAATTTTAATCCTAATCCAATACAAATTTACGACAAAGATGGACATAACGTTAGGGTAAATGAGGCTTACATGAGGATGTTTAAGGTGCCGCCCACGCAAGATTACAACTGGTTTGAAGATCCAGTTGCTATTAAACTCGGCCTTCACGAACAGCAGCAATTAATAAAAAAAGGTAAAAGGGTTAAATTTCCTGATATGACTTATAATCCACACTGGGTTAGACCAGAATTTCCAGATGTTAATGTTGCTTTTGATCTAAACGTCTTCCCAATTATGGATTCCAATAATCAATTAGATAAATTTGTATTGATGTATGAGGATATTACAGAAAGGAAAGCTGCGGAAATAAAAATCAAAGAAAGTGAAGAAAAATTAAGAAAAGTATTTGAAAATTCGACAGTTGGAATATCAATCGTTGGTCCTGACGGAAAATGGATAAAAGTAAATAATAGACTGTGTAATATTTTAGGATATTCAGAAAAAGAATTGTTAGCAAGTGGGTATCTCAAAGTAACTTTTCCAGATGACATTCAAAAAACAAAAGATTTTAATGAAAAATTTATTTCAGGTAAAATTATTTCTGGACATTTAATAAAAAGATATGTTCATAAAGATGGACATATTGTTTGGGTTGAAATTGGTGTTTCATTGGTAAAAGGTTTAGATGGCAAACCACAATATTTTGTGGTTACAACTGACGATATTACCCTAAGAAAAGAACTTGATGAAGCCAAAGAGGGATTTTTATCTATTGCATCTCATCAATTACGTACACCACTGTCAATAACAAAATGGGTTTTGGAGTCGTTACTTTATGAGAAAAATCTTACACCAAAACAATTAGAAAATTACAACGATTTAATATATTCCAATGAAAGATTAATTAAGTTGGTTAATGATTTGCTAAACGTGTCAGCCATTGACACAGGTAAGCTATCTATTAATAAGAATAAAGTTGATATTAACAAATTAATCACAGATATTTCTTTATCGTTAAAAACAATGGCTGAAAAGAACGGTAAAAATATTAAAATTATTAATAATACAAACAATGGAGAGTTATATGGTGATCCAGCTCTTATTTCTGAGGCTTTGGAAAATTTGTTAACAAACGCAATCAATTATTCTAGTAAGGGTTCTAATGACATTACAATCAGGGTCAATGATAGAGCAAGTGATTATGTAATATCTGTTCACAACGATGGATATATAGAACCAGACATTCAAGAAAAAATAAAGAAATATGAAAAATTTGTAAGAGGGTCCAATGCAACAGAAGTACAGCCCACAGGTAGTGGTCTAGGTTTATATATTACCAACAAAGTGATGGAGGCAAGCGGTGGATCTATTTGGTTTAAGTCGAACGCCAAACAAGGTACTAGTTTTTATATGTCGATAAATAAAAAGTAATAAAATCCTGATATTTAGTCAGGCTTCAACTAAATTTGAAGAAAAATAATAATAACTAAAATGAATAACGAAAAAAAGAAAATTTTGATTTTGTTAGTTGAGGATGAAAAAATATTAGTGAGAACATTAGAAGACAGATTGGTTGCCGAGGGTTTTGATGTAACAAAAACCTTTGACGGTGTTCAGGGTTTGCAGATGGCGTTGTTAGAACACCCAGATCTTATTTTGCTTGATATATTGATGCCAAACGTTGATGGTCTAGAAATGTTAAAGGAATTGCGCAAAGATGCTTGGGGATCTCACGCAACAGTGATAATCCTTACGAATGTTAAAGACACAGATATTTTAGCAAAAGGAATGGGTATCGGCCTAGACGGCGTTGGAAACACATATGAATATATGGTTAAGACAGATTGGTCACTTGACGCAATTGTTTCTAGGATAAAACAAAGATTGAACATAGCCAAATAATTTGTTACAATTGCCTCATGAAAATACTTTTAATAGAAGATGAGGAAGTTTTACTTAGGGTACTTCAAGAGAAGCTCGAAAGCGAAAATTTTAACGTTCAGGTAGCACTTGACGGAGAGGCCGGAATGTCAGCCGCAAAAAGTTTTAAGCCAGACATGATTTTGCTTGATCTTCTTTTGCCAAAAATTAGTGGATTAGAAGTTTTAGCAATCTTGAAAGAAGATAGTGTGTTGAAACAAATTCCCGTAATTGTGTTATCTAACCTTTCTGATGGTTTAAGTATCAAAAAAGCATTAAGTCTTGGAGCGGTGGACTATTTGGTAAAAACCCAGCACCCTGTAAATGAGGTTATTGAAAAAATTAACAAACACATTCTAACTGCAAAATAATAACAAAAATCCCCAAGGCCCGGCCTTGGGGATTTTTATTTATGACATTCTTTTTCATATATTTTGTCATTCCCGCGAAGGCGGCAATCCAGGTAGCGTTAAATTAATATTGATATGTGTTATTAGATATACGCCATGGCGTATATCTAATAAGTTAAAATTTTAGTTTATTGCATTCTTTATACAAGGGTTTATAATTAACCCGTTAAAGTTTTTACTGACGTTATTGAAAATACTTTCACCACAACCGTGTCTTTGTATAAAATACGGCTAAAATTTAGAGGTTTAAGTTTATAAAACAATAACATTTTCATCAGTAAAAATTTTCTCGGGTTAATATGAATTTATTGATTATTTCTGCAATAGCTATTTTCTTGTCAGTTATTTTTGGTGGAACATTTGCTTTAAAATTTAAGGACAAACTTCATCTTATTTTAGGTTTTTCTGCAGGATCTGTTATCGGCGTTGCCTTTTTCGATTTATTACCAGAGGCGTTTAATTTAGGTCAGATTTTTTATGATACTGAGACAATAGCTCTTTTTATTGTGTTGGGATTTGTCACTTACATTATATTAGATAGATTTTTGATTCCTCATTCAAACCACGATGAAGAATGCGAGAACCACCACCATAGTGGAAGTCTAGGTGCAGGAAGCATTTCTTTACATAGTTTGATAGACGGAATAATGGTTGGTCTTTCTTTTCAGATCTCGCCAGCTGTCGGTCTAGCATTGGCAATTGCTATTTTTACTCATGCATTTTCAGATGGAATAAATACAGTAAATATGATTGTTCGCGGAGGAGGGGATATCAAAGCGGCAAGGCGCTGGCTTTATGTTGATGCAGTGTCTCCAGCACTAGGAATACTTGCTTCTACTTTTTTATATATACCTGCAAATATTTTACCAATAATTGTCTCAGTATTTTGTGGTTTTTTTATTTATATAGGAGCAAGCGATCTATTGCCAGAAAGCCATCATGGGCATCCAAAAGTTTGGACAACGATATCGACAGTGCTAGGAATCGCTTTAATATTTACAGTTACAAGGTTAGCGGGGATATAGTAATCTATTTATTTTAACGCACCGGGGTATCTCCGCTTACTGCGGCTGGTACTTTTTAATGGAGTTTCTATTTAGTGTGTATCACGAATCACTAAATATTTTATTTCGCTTTGCTAAAATTATTGTTGCAGGCGCACCGGGGTATCTCCACCTACCGTGGCGGGTACTTTTCCATTTCGCTATCGCTCATAGGGAAAAGTCTTTCGATCCCGGCACGCAAGCAAAGCAGTTTGCTTGCTGC
>JAVHRR010000016.1:0-23873 GCA_036171775.1 Minisyncoccota bacterium | reverse complement strand
CCCCAGCTCGCAGTTTTGTTCGTCTATTCTCACAAAACAGTGCTGCGCTTTCCACAAAAGCAGAAAATCACTCGCAGGCGTGATATTTCTGTCTTTTGTGGACCGCACCGGGATCGAACCGGTTGCCTCTTCCATGCCATGGAAACGCTCTACCAAGTGAGCTAGCGGCCCTAAAAATATAACGAATAAAGTATATTATAAAATATGTAAATAATCAAAAAATGTGAATAATAGCATTGTATCTAGCCGCATAAAGCGATATAATAGTATCAGTAATAGCTTAAATTTATAATTAAAATGCACAATGCACCATCAGGAATATCTAGTTTAATTAAGAGGAATGTTTGGTGGACTACATTAATTATACTAATAATTGTTGGATTATTCTTCTTTATTGTTAGTTCAAAAAAGGTCACCCTACTAGATGCGGTTATTGTTGAAAGACAGAATATAAGAGAAGAGGTAAGTACAACAGGAAACGTTAAGCCACTTTCCGATCTAGATCTTTCTTTTGAAACAGGAGGACAAGTTTCTAAAGTCTATGTGTCAGTAGGAGATAAAGTGTATGAGGGTCAGTTACTCGCAACACTTTCAAATGCCGATCTAGTTGCCGCAGTAGAACAAGCAAAAGCTGGGCTTAAAATAACGCAAGCAAATCTCGCTTCTATTAAAAAGGGAACAAGACCTGAAGAACTTATTATATCTAAGGGCTCACTTGATGATGCTAAAATTTCACTTGAAAACAAAATAGTTGACTCTTATACAAAAGCTGACGACGCTGTCAGAAATGATGTTGATCAAATGTTTGATAACCCAAGAACATCTTTAGCTAAAATAAGTTTGGTTCTAAATAACTCTCAACTTGAAAGTGATATTAATGCCGGCAGATATGAAATAGAATCTATACTAAATGATTGGAATAGTAATAGCTCTGTATTGTCTGCAAGTACAGCATATTTATATTTGGATAAAATAAAATCTTTTTTAGATAATGTAGCTCTCGGAGTAAATGCCATTACAGTAAGTTCGAATCTTACACAAACAACGATAGATAAGTATAAAGCCGCTCTTTCTTCAGCCAGAACATCTATAGGTTTGGCGTATTCAAATTTAAATACTGCCGAAACAGCATATAATTTAGCAAAGTCTAATTATGAACTAAAAGTATCAGGAAATACTGCAGAGGTGATAAGTGCGCAGGAAGCCTCAGTGGAACAAGCACAAGCCAACGTTGACGCAGCACAAGCCAGACTTGCAAAATCGAAGATAGCGTCTCCTATAAGTGGTGTTATTACAAATGTGAACGCTAAAGTTGGTCAGACGATACAGCCAAGTGTTACTGCTATTTCCGTTATTTCTTATGGAAAATATAACATTGAGTCGTACGTGCCAGAGGCAGATATTGCAAAAGTTAAAATTGGTAATCTTGCCTCAACAACTTTGGATGCATACGGCTCAGACACCTTTTTCGAGACATCCGTTGTTAAAATTGATCCAGGAGAAACGGTTATAGAAAATGTACCAACATATAAAATTACATTAATATTTGCTTCCTCATCTGACAGCAGAATAAAATCTGGAATGACAGCAAATCTTGATATTTTAACGAACGAGAGAAACAATGTTTTAGCTGTACCATCAAGATCAGTTTACACAATAGATAATGAAAAGTATGTAAAATTAGTTGATTTTGAAGACTCTTCAAAAAGCATCGAGACAAAAGTTAAAACTGGAATAAGAGGAACCAATGGATATATAGAAATATTATCTGGGTTAAAAGAAGGAGACAACATAGTGGCTTCACCAAACATTTAATACTGTGAAAGTAATTGAAATTAAAAATCTTTGGAAGGTGTTCGACAACGAAGGTACAAAGACCGAAGCATTGCGGGGAGTATCTTTAGATATTAATAAGGGGGAATTTTTAGCAATTATGGGTGCTTCTGGCTCAGGTAAATCCACATTACTTCAAATTTTGGGATTATTGGACGATCACACAAAAGGCACTTATCATTTTCTAGGTAAAGATATAAGTATGTATAATCAGGAGGAGATAGCAAAACTTAGAAATGATAAAGTAGGTTTTGTTTTTCAAGCCTTCAATCTTTTGCCCCATGAGACAGTTCTCGAAAATGTTAAACTCCCACTTTTTTATTCGAATGTACCAGAATCGGAATGGGACAGAAGAGCAGAAGAAGCAGTTATTTCTGTTGGGTTGGAACATCGTATGTACCACCAAGCAGTACAGCTTTCTGGAGGAGAGAAGCAGAGAGTGGCGATAGCACGCGCACTTGTAAATAATCCAGAAGTTATTTTTGCCGATGAACCAACCGGAAATCTGGACTCTAAATCTGGTCAATCTATTATAGAAATTATACAAAAACTTAACATAGAAATGGGACACACCATTATTTTGGTAACTCACGAAACATATACAGCAGAATATGCAGAAAGAATTATCAGACTACATGATGGTGAAATAGAGAGCTGCGAAGTTGTTGAAAAAAGAAGAACAACGGGAACCTGCCTTATAAAATAAAATAAAATGAAATTACAACATAGTATACAAACAGCTGTAACGGGACTTACAACTCACAAATCTAGATCCGCACTTACTATCATGGGGATTGTTATCGGTATTACTTCTATTATTCTTGTTATGTCATTAGGAGAGGGTGCACAAAATTTAATTCTTGGCCAGGTCAAGGGTTTGGGGGCAACTACGATTATTGCACTACCAGGTAAAATTTCTATGAGCCCTTCAGCGGCCGCACAAACCATGAACGATTCTTTAAAAGAAAATGATTTGGCACTTCTTAATAACAAATCTAACGTTCCAAATGCAAAGTTTGTAATGCCAATGGTTATTGGAGCAGGAAAAGCTGTTTATGGCAATCAAGTTTATCAAGTGGCTGTTTTTGGTGCAGGGGAACTTGTGCCAGAAATTTTTAGCATAAATCCAAATAAAGGATATTTTTTCAGCGAGGATGACGTGAGAAGTAGCTCGGCTGTCGTTGTGATAGGCTACAAAGTTCAAAAAAATCTTTTTGATGGATCTGACGCTTTAGGACAGAAAATTCGAATCAAAAATAATACGTTTAAGATAGTAGGTGTTCTTCCAGAAAAAGGCTCTTCTTCAAATTTTGATGATGCAGTATTCATGCCCTATACAACTGTTCAACAATACATAACGGGTACAAAATATTATAGCAGACTTGTTGTTGAAGCTAATTCTGAAGCAAATCTCGCATCCACCGTTGAAGATATCAAAATAACACTTAGGAACTCACATAATATTACAGATCCTGCTAAAGATGACTTTTCTGTTACTACTGCAGCCGACATTGCATCTACACTGAGCACAATCACTACCGCGCTCACAGCCTTTTTAGCAGCAGTTGCCGCTATTTCTCTTATTGTTGGTGGTATTGGTATTATGAACATTATGCTTGTTTCTGTTACAGAGCGAACCAGAGAAATAGGTTTGAGAAAGGCGATAGGGGCAACAAACAAAGATGTTTTAACTCAATTTTTACTCGAGGCAGTTATGCTTACTGCAACTGGAGGCGTCATAGGCATTATGCTTGGGGGGTTACTGTCATATTTAATTTCGCTAATTCTTACCTCTGTTTTAAAACTGGAATGGAGTTTTGTATTTCCATGGACAGCTGCTATTCTAGGAATGTTCGTGGCGAGTTTGGTTGGTTTAGTCTTTGGAATATATCCCGCAAACCAAGCTTCAAAAAAGAGTCCAATGGAGGCACTTAGATATGAGTAGTAAGAAAAGTAAAAATAAAAGAGTAAAAAGTAAAAATAGACCAAATTGAATTTTGTCTTTATATTTACATTTTTCACTTAAATCTTTTAATTAAAAATATCATTTGATTATAGTAGTAAATATGATAAATTTATTAAGATATTATCAATTAATCTGAAAGATCATCACACTTAAAGGACGGTTGTGTGATGTGATTTCGCAAAATCAATATGGGATTTTTCAAAAAATTAATAATGAAGCAAGCAGTTAAGTCTCAAATGAAGGGAGTTCCTCAGGCCCAGCAGGACATGATGCTCGCGGCCGTAGAAAAGAATCCAGAATTTTTTGAGAACATTGCAAAGGAAATTGATCAAAAAATAAAAGAAGGTAAGAGCAAAACAGCTGCATCAATGGAGGTGATGAGAAAGCATCAAGACGAGCTTAGAAAGTTGATGATGTAACGTAGGGTTCCCCTCCGTACTAGAGATTATTATCAAACTTTAGCCACTCAAATAATTCATTTTTGTGGTCATTTGGTTTATTAAAGAAATTAGGAAATGAATCTGGGTTGAGTATTGTGAAATCCATATTTATATATTTATTAAAACTCGAATATTGATAACCTGCTGCAAATTTATATAACGCATCAACGTTATTAGTTTTGTTTTTTCTCCAGTTACTGTCTAATAGTTTTGCTGGATTTAGGTGAATATAGGAGTATAAATATTTTAAATAATTATTTTTATTAGCATGTGTTGATTTAAATACTCCTTCATACAATTTTCCTGTTCGCTCGTATTTTTTATTAAAGTACATAGAATAACTTGTTTGTAGCTTGAGCATATATTTAGAAATTCCACCATCAATTTTTTCATAAGACAGAAAGTGAAAATGATTCGGCATTAAGCAATATGCACCTATATCTACGATAGTTTCACCACGATCAAAATTTTCATTAATATTTCTTTGTTCAATTCTTTTCGTTGTATTACAAACATACATTAAAAATAAGAAATAATCGTAATCATTTTTATCCATAAAAATAATTCTTTTATCCGTTCCGCGGTTATATAAATGATAAAATTCGTTAGGAGAAAAAATGTGTTTTCTGGTGGACATGTTCACATTGTATCATCTATTACCCAATGGTTCTACGGAGGGGAACCCTACGTGAACATAAAAATGTAAGAAAGATAAAACCGCCCCTGCTGGGGCGGCTTTCTTCTCCTTTATTTTTCGAACACTCTCAGATACATCCCTATCCCCAAACTCTTGTAAGACTTCGAGTCCAGGTCTATGGTATCTGTTATCGCCACACGGATCAGGTTGCTCCTTTCCTCATAGTTCAACCTGAAGGATAAACATTCCGTCGCGTGGAAATTTCCGCTGATCTGCAACACCGGAACCCATTCCTTGTGATCGATTGGAAAGTTAAATGTTCCCATTGATACATGCCCATCTATGGTCGTGTACTCCGCCCCCAAACCTATGGACAATGAATACTCGCGCGTATCAACTGGAAATATTTTTCCAAGAAGCTTCAGCTTCGTGTCGATCTCAAGTTCTCCAAGTGTTGCACCGCGGTACTTGTATGTCCGATGTATCGGGTTCAGATTCTCAGAAAATTCAAATGCAAACCTTTTATACTTAAACTGAAAGAAAGGTTGCGCCTGAACTCCACCTTCATCTGATATTGCAAATCCCGGATACAGATTGCTAGCATCCATGTACTGAATGGGAACAATGTCAATTCCGTAATGAACCTCGAGCGATGACGGAAAAGGTTTTAATTTTCCCGGTATCTTGTTAGAAAAATTAATTGATCCTTCTCCGACCAATAATTTTTTTGTTTCTTTCGGAACCTCAGTCGCTGTCTGCGCTTTTACAGACATTGAAAAAACAAAAAGCAAAACAGCTGCGATTTTAACGAACATATTTTTCCCTCCGTGATTTTAAGAAAATAACCCTTGAAGGGCTATCGGTAATCTAATAAAACAATACCATAAAGTGAAGACATGTCAAGCGAATTAACATTATAATAAAATCTATTGTTATTAATAGTAGAATTTAGCATAGTCTAAAGGACATAATGTATTATAAAGGACAAGACTGGAATGTCCTTTAACAATATTTACACAAGTTTTAATATCGTTTTAGTGCAAATAATACACAATTTTGATTATCCCTTGACTTAAAATAATTACCATGATACATTTACCTAGTAAATAGTTCTTTTTCCACATTTTAATGCGGAAAATATGAAACGATCTTCTTTTGTTTGATAGTCAGTTTTTTGTTGAAATCTCTTTATATGAATGTTTGAAAATGTGTGAAAAACACTATGTTTTTCCCTGGACGGCAACTCAGCTAGTTTTTACAGAATATCCATAGAAATTTTGTTAAATTATATATAAATTATTATGAAAAACCTCACCAAAACATTAAACGCATTTATCGTCGTATTACTCGGCGTATTGTCATTTGGTTCAGTAGCACTTGCGGATTCTTTTGGTACAACAACACTTATAACAAGTGGTAATTTTACTGTTCCAGCTGGGGTATCAAATCTTAATGTCAGTATTACCGGAGGAGGCGGAGGTGGAGGAGGAGGAGCTTTTACATACGGCGGAGGCGGAGGAGGAGCAGGTTCTTCAATCTCAAATGTTTCAATGTCAGTAACTCCTGGACAAGTTATCCCATTTATTATTGGTACTGGAGGTAACGGTGGTTCTACTGGAAATTTATTTAGTTCTGGTGGAGTTGGAAGTAATGGCGCATCAAGCTTTTTTGGTGGCGGATTAATTTTTGCAAACGGTGGAAATGGAGGAAAAGGAGCAATCGACGGAGGTTCTGGTGGACAAGGAGGAATTTCTGGTGGAGCTGGTGGTACAAACGGCACAAACGGAGATGCATTTTTTGGAGAAAGACATGCTGGAGGTAATGGTGGCACCACACCACTTGGAGCTGGTGGAAACGGTGGTTGGGGAAGTAACACCTCTTACACTCTTCCCGTTGCAGGTACAAACGGTAATGGTGGAGGAGGAGGAAGCGGTTGGGCATATTATTCTGATGTTGTAAATCGTGATGCTGGTGCAAAAGGAGGCGACGGTATTATCGTTGTTTCTTATGTCGTAGATACCACAGCCCCAGTCATAACAGTTTTAGGATCAAATCCAGTTACCGTAGTTGCAGGCACTGCATACACTGACGCCGGAGCAACAGCGCTAGATAATATTAATGGAAATCTTACAGGAATGATTTCTACAACAAACCCAATCACTCTTTCAACTCCAGTTGGTGTATACACAATTTCATATAGCGTTTCTGACTTAGCTGGAAATACAACCACAGCAACAAGAACAGTAAATGTAGTTGCAACAGCAGACTTAACTTCTCCAGTGATTACTATTCTTGGATCAAACCCAGTAAACATAATGGTTGGCGCTGCATATACAGACGCCGGAGCAACAGCAACTGATAACGTTGATGGTGATATTACTTCAAATATTATAACAACAGGTCTTCCTATAACCACAAATATAATTGGGACATATTCAGTGGCTTATTCAGTTACAGATGGAGCAGGAAACAACACATCTTCTTCAAGGACAATCAATGTTATCGCAATCCCAGTAGACTTAGTCGCTCCAGTTATTACTCTTATAAATGGAACCCCAGTAACAATTACAGTCGGCTCAACATATGTAGATTCTGGCGCAACAGCACTGGATAATGTTGACGGAGATGTTACTGCAAATATTACAACTTCAACAGATTTAAACGCTTCAGTCGTTGGTGTATATTTATTTACATACACAGTTTCAGATGCAGCGGGAAATGTTGCCACAGCAGCTAGAACAATAAACGTTGTTCCAGTACCAGCCGACAATGTTCCACCAGCTATTACAATTACCGGAGGAACACCAACAACTTTTTATGCAAGTTCTACTTATGTTTATGTAGATCAAGGAGCAACAGCTTATGATATTTTTGACGATGCAACTACAACTGCTACCGTTACATTTAGTAGTGTTAACGCTAGCGTTATTGGAATATATTCAGTTTTATATTCAGCAACAGATATTGCTGGAAATACCGCAAACGCAACAAGAATTGTAAATGTTGTCGCTGAAATTCCAGGAGATAATATTCCACCAGTTATCACACTTATAAATGGAACTCCAACAACAATCACTGTCGGTTCAACTTACATAGATTCAGGTGCAACAGCTGTGGATAATATTGACGGTGACGTTACAGCATTAATTGCAACATCAACAAATTTAAATACAGCTGTTATAGGTTCATATTTGTATACATACACAGTTTCAGACGCGGCTGGAAATATTTCATCAGCATCAAGAACAGTAATCGTAATTGCAGCTCCTGCAGACAATGCAGCACCTGTCATCACTATCACCGGAGGAACACCTATCACAGTTCTTTCTAGCTCAACAGCTGCATATGCAGATCTTGGAGCAACATCTTATGACGTTTATGATAACGCAACAACAACACTTGTTGGGGTATCAAATGTAGATTTAAATATTATTGGAATATATTCAGTTGTATATTCTGCAACAGACATCGCAGGAAATTTGTCAGCAGCAACAAGAACAGTAAATGTTATTGCAGCCGATGTAATAGCCCCAGTGATTTCTATTCTTGGAGCAAATCCAATGAATATAATAAAAACAATTCCTTATGTAGAACTTGGTTCAATTGTAATAGACAACTTTGACGGCACAATTACAGCGGTTATCACAGGTTCAGTAAACGTAAATGCAACAGGAACATATTTAATTGTTTACACAGCAACAGATTCATCGGGCAATGTTTCCTCTTCTACAAGGATTGTAAATGTTATAGACGATAATATCGCTCCAGTTATCACCATTACTGGATCAAATCCAGCCTCATTGACTGTCGGAGGAACTTATACAGACGCAGGAGCAACAGCTCTCGATAATATCGACGGCGTTGTTGCAGTTTCAACAATTTCAAACAATGTAAATACAGCAGTAGTAGGAGTATACACAGTAGTTTATTCAGCTACAGACGTGGCTGGAAATATAGCTACTTTGTCAAGGACAGTCAATGTAAATGTCCTTGATACAATTGCACCAGTAATAACCATTCTTGGTTCAAATCCAGTAACAGTTTTGTTAAATTCAGTATATTCAGATTCTGGTGCAACAGCATTAGATGCTGCTGATGGAAACATGACGGGAGGAATAACAACAACAAATCTAGTAAACACCTCATTAGCTGGAGCATACACAGTTACTTATGTAGTTGCTGATACAAAAGGAAACACCGCTACCTCTACAAGAATAGTAAATGTAGTAGCAACACCAGACATCACTTTACCAAATATTACAATACTTGGTTTAAATCCAGACTCAATAGTAGTTGGACAAACATACACGGATGCAGGAGCAACTTCAACAGACAATGTTGATGGAGATATTACTTCACATATTACAACAATAAACACAATAAATAATTTGGTTATTGGTTCATATTTTATTAAGTACACAGTTATAGACGGAGCTGGTAACACAGCAAGCACCACAAGAACAGTAAATGTTATTGCCGATAATATTGCTCCTGCTATAAGTATTACCGGCGCAAACCCAGCTTCAGTTCTAGTCGAACAAACATATACAGATGCAGGTGCAACAGCTGTGGATAACGTTGATGGAGCGGTTGCAGTTTCAACAATTTCAAACAATGTAAATACAGCAGTTATAGGATCATATCTAGTTGTTTACTCTGCTACTGACGTGGCTGGAAATACAGCAACCTCGTCAAGGACAGTAAATGTTGTTGCTACTATACCAAGCGGCGGAGGAGGACACAGATATAGACCATTGGTAGACGGTGGAACAACCATAATACCATTAGATACTACTGCTTCTTCAACCGCGACATCTACTGCTATAGATACTGCATCTTCTACAATTTTAAATGCTAAGGCCACAACCACTGAATCAGAATTAGCTTTAGAAGCAAAAAAATCAGCAAGTGAAATAAACGTTAATGAAATAAAACCAAACGCTATTCCAGACACAGGATTGCAAATTCCTAGAGGAGTAGGGAAGTTGGATCCAATATTCAATGATGTTGAAAACAATTTTACCTCTGCTTCTGATGTTTCGAACGCAACAACAAGCGATACAAATGGATTGGTCGCTACGGTATTTGACGCTTTCGCAAATATTCCAAACAAAGTAGCTCTAGCTCTGATACTTCTTGCATTCGTTGCTATTATAGATTCAATGTTTTTGGGCGGATTGAGCGCATTTACTTCAAAGAAACTATAATTTAAAAAATTATTATAGAAAAGCAGGGCGGCCTTCGGCCGCCCTGCTTTTTTATAGTCATATTGTTGATAAGTATGCATTTGCGTAATCTATATGTGTTATAATAATTAGCACATAGGAAAACTCGAGGCTCTTGAAGCCCACCTGGATGATTTTAAAAAAAGTTAATAAAGTGCATAAAAGTAAATAATTTTACAATATGACCTCAAATAATATAATCAAAAAACAAGTTGATGGAGATAAGTGGCTAAAAATGGAAAACGGCTTTTTTAAATCAGCATATTTGCAGATTGAAAAAGCACAGAAAATGCTAGAAGAAAGCGAGAAAAAAAATTTGCGTTTAGGTTTTTTGCTTATATTTATTTTTCTGTCATTTCTTACTGTTATTTCATACAATCATAGAAATATGATGATTGTTTCTAATAAAGAAAATTTACAAATCTTAGCATCAGAAAAGGCTGATCAAATAAACACACTACTTGACGAAGAAAAAGACAAATTGCTGCTGATTGCAGGTATGAGTGATTTTAAAAATGTATTATTACACCCAAACGATTCTTTGTTGATCGAAATTGCGAAAAAAAGAATAAACGAATTAGAAAATATAATTCCAAATATAAGCATTTTAAATTCAAATGGAATTGTGGTTGTAGGAAATATAGATCTTCCCGGAACAGATTATAGCCAGCATCCATATTTCCTAGAAAAGCGACAGGATATATCATTTACTATATATAGTGACCCATTAAGAAAAAAAGACTACTATGCAATTATAGGAAGCGTCTACGGTGATATCAATAAGACTGATATTATTGGTAAAATAGCTTTTGATTTGGAAGTAAATAAACTCAGTTCTTTGATGAAACAAAGTGTTCAGTTTAACAGTGAAGTTTACTTCATTGATGAGGGTGGTGTTGTCATAGGCAACAAAGCGAACGACATATCAGTACAATCGACAAGCGAAGGTTCGGTAAAGTTGTGTTTAGACGATTTTGCAAAATATGAGAGCGACAACACTGTCGAGACCCACGCTGAAGATATATTACAATATATAAACTTTGAGGGTGTTGATGTTTTCGGTGCCCACGCATACGTTCCAAATCTTTCAGGATGCATTTTAGCCGAAAGAACATCTAGCGATATTCTTAAATATTCTGTTATTGATTCTCTCAAGCAAATATTAAACCCATTTATTTTTAATTAATTTTAATTTTTAAAAGCTCCGCGAGATCGGACCTCGCGGAGCTTTTTTGCTTAATCGTAAAAAATCTGTTAAATGTGTTCACCCGCTAAAGTTTTTAATAACACATTATGCAATTACAAGTCCTGCTAAACTAGAGAAGTTATTTATCTAACATCTATTATATAAATTGAAACTAGTGTTTGGCACATTGCATAATGCAAAAAAGTTAGTTAAAGTGGGCATATAGATATATTAAAAAACATAAAGTTAAAGTTATAAAGAGTCGCGCATAACTTTTTTATTAGTAAAAATTTTCTCGGGTAAATATGTCACTATCAATCGGTATTGTAGGTCTGCCAAACGTTGGAAAATCAACCTTATTTAACGCGCTAACAAGAAAAAGTGTTCTTGTAGCAAATTATCCTTTCGCCACTATCGACCCATCAGTGGGTGTTGTTGCCGTACCAGATCCAAGACTCTTGAAACTTGCAGACTTTTCAAAAACAAACAAGACGGTACCTGCAATAGTTGAATTCGTAGATATCGCAGGTCTTGTAAAAGGTGCTTCAGCTGGGGAGGGGTTGGGCAATAAATTTCTTACAAACATAAGAGAAACAGATGCAATAGCAGAAGTTGTTCGTATTTTTGAAGACGATAATATTATACATGTTGCAAACAAAGTAGAACCTCTTTCAGACATCGAAACAATAAATCTTGAGCTCATTCTTGCAGATCTTTCAACAATTACAAAAAGATCCGCAAGTCTTGGGAGTGAAATAAAAAAAGGTAGCAAGGCTGCAGTAATAGAAAACGCCGCAATAGAAAAATTAAAAATTGCTTTTGAAGCAGGGATGCTAGCTAGTACTGTTAAGTTTGATGATAAAGAGACCGTTGAAGTCAACAAACTTTGTCTTATTACGATGAAGCCTATTCTTTACGTTTTAAATAAAAAGGCTGGAGGAAAAAATCTGGACGAACTAAATGATGAAAGATATCAAAAATTGTTAAGTTTTTTTAAACAAACAAATTCAAAATATGTAGTTGTAGATGCTGGTATTGAACATGAGCTCAAAGATCTCGAAAGTGCTGACAAAACAGAAATGAGAGAAGGTTTGGGAATAAAAGAAGATGGTATCGATGACCTTATCAAAGCAGGATACGACCTTCTTGGACTTATTACATATTTTACTACTGGAGTAGAAGAGACTCGTGCCTGGACTATCAAAAAAGGATGGACAGCACCACTAGCCGGTACAGCTATCCACGGAGATTTTAAAGATAAATTTGTTCGTGCTGAAGTTATAGAATGGGACAAACTTTTAGAAGTTGGCTCATATGGAAATGCTCGTGAAAAAGGTTTGGTGAGAACAGAAGGGAAGGAATACATTGTTAAGGATGGAGATGTAATCGAATTCAAAATATAAACAGAAAAGCGGCCCGCTTTTTATTGGTGTTACGGACACAGCACCTTCAGACTTTCATTTGCCTCAGATGTCGCCAGAGCCTTACACTCTTCTTTTGAGCAGCAACGGAGAGCTGTTGAAACATCACCCTTTTTTGCTTCAGCCTGAAGAGTAGCTTCACTACCGCAATACAGGCAGTCGAGAGGCTGCCACTCTGCCAATTTTACAAAGTTTATCTCAGCCATTTTTTCTACCCCCTTTTTGTTCTATCCGCTCAGTATTCTGGCATAATTATAATATATGTCAATAATATTACACTTGGCTTATAAATATATTTAGGGTATTTTATGATAGTATTTAAATTGTCAATGAATAAAAAAATTAGTAAAAAGGTATATATTGGAATGTCGGGAGGAGTAGATTCTTCTGTTTCTGCTTTGCTATTAAAAAAAGCCGGATACGATGTCACCGGAGTTTTTATAAAAGTCTGGCAGCCAGAATTTTTTGAATGCACATGGAGGCAGGACAGACTTGATGCTATGCGTGTCTGTGCAAAACTCAGTATTCCATTTATTACTTTAAACCTCGAAGATGAATATAAAAATGAAGTAGTGGATTATATGATAGAAGAATACAAGCGAGGACGAACTCCAAACCCGGATGTGATGTGTAATAAATATGTAAAATTCGGAGGTTTTTTTGATTGCGCGATGAAGCAAGGAGCGGACTTTGTTGCTACCGGTCATTATGCACGTGTAAAAAACATTAAAGGCAAAACTCAAATGCTTGCGGGTGAAGACAAGAATAAAGATCAGTCATATTTTCTCTGGACGCTTACACAAAAACAACTTTCCAAAACCCTTTTTCCAGTCGGCGATATAGATAAGCCGGAGGTTAGAAAGCTCGCCGAAAAATATGGTTTGAGTACCGCTATTAAAAAAGACAGTCAAGGACTTTGTTTTATTGGGAAAATAGATATAAAAGATTTTCTTAAAAATTATATTAAAGAAAAAAAAGGAAAAGTGCTAGATGAAAATGGAAAAGTGATCGGAGAACACGACGGAGCTTTTTATCTAACAATTGGACAAAGACACGGTTTTAAAATTAATGTTAAAACTCCGAATGACACACCTTACTATATAATTAATAAAGATATTAAAAATAATACGATTACCGTATCACAGGATTCAACTAAAGTTTTAAACAATGAATCAAAAGTGGTGAAACTTGAGAAAGTAAATTGGACTTTAGATGAATCTCCTGACCTGAATAATAAATATTCGGCAAGAATAAGATACAGGCAGCCACTAGAGGAATGTTTTATCAAAAAAAATGAAAATGGTGGTTTTGAACTTCATTTTACGAAACCCCAAAGAGCGATTACCCAAGGCCAATCAGCAGTTATTTATGATGGAGAAGTATGTTTGGGCGGGGGGATTATAGAAGAGTAAAGATAAAAGAGCAAAAAGTAAAATATAATTCAAAATTTTACGTAAAATTGATATTATATTGAGTTTACAATTTTAAATTTCATTTTTAATCTTTTCATTTTTCACTTTACTTTTCCTATGCTATTATATTTGTATGAATGAATTTTACGTAATAAAAGCAAATGGAGAAAAAGAACTTTTTGATCACAAGAAGTTAGCAAGCTCCCTTAAGAAAATTAATACAACAGACGATTTAATAGCGCAAATTGTTGCTGAAGTAAGTGCTGAGGCACAAACAAAAAAAGTTGTTACTACACAAGAAATTTACAGGCACGCTTTTTCTATTTTAAGAAAAAAGGAAAAACCAATTGCTGCAAGGTACTCTTTAAAGAAAGCAGTAGCAATGCTCGGACCAACTGGTTTTCCATTTGAGAAATTTGTTGCTGAGATTTTTAAAGTAAGAGGTTATGAGACAACAACAGATCAAATAGTAAAAGGAAAATGTGTTGAACACGAAATAGACGTTGCTGCATGGAAAAAAGACGAGTTAATAATGGTGGAGGCAAAATTTCACACAGATTTTAATCTTCGCTCTGATCTTAAAATAGTACTTTATGTAAAAGCGAGATACGACGATATTTTTGGACAAGAATATCTTTATGGTGGAGAGAAAAGAAAATTGACAGAAGGTTGGATCATAACAAACACGAAGTTCAGCTCTACCGCTATCCAATACGGCCAGTGCCAGCCTGCATTAAAATTTGTCGGATGGAACTATCCATATGATAACAATCTTCACGATTTGATAGAAAAGTACGAACTTATTCCTTTGACAGCTTTGACCACCCTTACCACCGCAGAAAAGAATTTATTTATTTCAAGAGGAACGATACTTTCAAAAGATTTGTTAGATGCAAATGTACTCAAAGGATACAATTTTGATGATAAGAAAATAAAAGCTATTCAAGAGGAAGTAGAAGGTCTCTGTGAACACTGCAGAAATAGATTTGGTAATAAGTAGTGTAAATTTATGGAGAAAACACCAAATCCAGAAGAAAACAAAATTGAACTATTGAAACAAACAGAAAGTGAAGTTATAAACCTCAGAAATTCTCCTTTATATAATTATAGAATAGAAAATAATTATATTCCTGTTATTGGAGAGGGAAGTCTTGATGCTGAAATTATGTTTGTGGGAGAGGCCCCTGGTAAAAATGAAGCTGAAACAAGAAGACCATTTTGTGGTTCAGCGGGAAAAATGTTGGACGAGTTTTTGAATCATATTGATTTAAAAAGAGATGATATTTATATAACGAATATCGTTAAAGATAGGCCTCAAAATAATCGCCCGCCACTTCCTGAAGAGGTAGAAATTTACGGACCTTTTTTAGATAGACAAATAGAAATTATAAAACCAAAAATCATTTCAGCTTTAGGTAGATTTTCGATAGAATATATAATGACAAAATATGGCCTTGAAGAAAAGATTGAAGGAATAACAAAAATGCATGGAAAAGTTTTTGATGCTGAGGCATCATATGGACCAATAAAAATTGCTTGTTTTGTACACCCTAGTTTTGTCCGAAGAAAATTAAAGCAAAAGGATGAATTTATGAAAGGGTTTGAAGTTTTGAGAAAATTTGTTAAATAATTTATTAGTTTAATATTATAAAATGATTTACGAACAAAATGATTTCAATAATTTGATGGGAACGAAAGGTTTTAGTGACATACTTTTTACTAACCATTTTTCTCTATATGGTGGATATATAAAAAATGTAAACTCAATCGTTGAGCTATCGAAAACAGTAAAATTAAATTCACCAGAGTATAATGAGCTTAAAAGAAGATTTGGCTGGGAGTGGAACGGCATGAAAATGCATGAAATATATTTTGCGAACATATCGAAAGAAAAACAAACATTAGACAGTGCTTCTAAACTGTATAAAGCAATCGAAATCGCTTTTGGATCATATGATAAATGGTTAGAAGACTTCAAAGCCACCGGTATGATAAGAGGAATTGGTTGGGCAACTCTTGTAAAAGATAGAGAGACGGGCGCTTTGATGAACCTTTGGATAGGCGAGCACGATGAGGGACATTTATGTGATCAACAAATATTATTAGCAATGGACGTATGGGAGCACGCTTATATCACGGATTATGGAATAAAAAGAGTAGATTACATAAATGCATTTGCGGAAAATATAAATTGGAAAGAAGTTGAAAATAGGTTTGAAAAGTAAAATTAAAAAAGGCGGGCAAAACTTTGTTTTGGCCGCCGTTTTTTATTTTTAATTTTTGTTTTTTTTTACTTACAAATGAAATCATCAGAAATTCGGCTAAAATATTTAAGATTTTTTGAGAAAAGGGGACACACTATCATTCCTTCTGCCTCTCTTGTGCCTGAAGATTACATTATTCCTGATAAGGGATCTTTATTTACTACTGCGGGTATGCAACCACTTATTCCTTACTTGCTTGGCACATCGCACCCAGCAGGCAATAGACTTGTAGATGTTCAAAAATGTGTTAGAACTGGCGATATAGAAGATGTTGGTGATAATCGCCACCTCACATTTTTTGAGATGATGGGCAATTGGTCACTTGGTGACTATTTCAAAAAAGAATCTATCGCATGGAGTTTAGAATTTCTTACTAGTAAAGAGGAAGGATTGGGCTTAGATCCCAAAAAGCTTTACGTTACTGTTTTTAAAGGAGAACCTTCGACAGGCTCTGGTCAGGAGAACGCAATACCAAGAGATGAAGATGCTATTAAATATTGGAAAGAAAATTTTTCTTTGCATGGTATTGATGCTGATACGGCTGGAGAAAATGCAATAATAAAAGATAATATTAAAATTATTCCTCTTGGCAAAGAAGACAATTTTTGGATTGCAGGAACGACCGGTCCATGCGGTGGAGATACAGAAATATTTTACGATGTAATAGGCAAAGGAAAAGTAGAAGGTAAGTTTCAAGACTTAGTAAACTCAGGAAGAATCATAGAGATTTGGAACAATGTTTTTATGGAGTTCAATAAAACAAGTGACGAAAAGTATGAAAAATTGTTAAAGCCAAATGTAGACACTGGAATGGGACTTGAAAGGACGGCTACAGTCATGCAAGGAAAAGATAATGTTTTCGAAACGGATATTTTTGAATCTATCGTTTCCTACATAAAATCTAACGCAAAGAAGCTTGACGACAGATCAATGAGAGTCGTTGCCGACCACATTCGTTCAGCCGTATTTATTATTTCTGATGGCGTAGTACCTTCAAATACTGAAGCGGGATATGTTTTAAGAAGAATATTGAGAAGAACAATACGCTTTATAGACACGCTAGAACTTTCAAGAGATTCGATTTTTGATTTGGCAAAAATTGTTATAAATACTTTTTCTTATGTTTATCCAGTTTTAATTTCAAAAGAAAACGAGATCTTGGAAGTTATAAAAAATGAAGACGAAAGATTTAGACAAACACTTGAAAAAGGTTTGAAGGAGTTTGAAGAGGCTGCAAAAAGTGAAAATCTTGTCGGAGGAAAAATTTCAGGAAAAATTGCTTTCGATTTATACCAATCAAAAGGTTTGCCAATAGAAATGCAAATTGAACTTGGAAAAGAAAAAGGCCTATATATCGATATGAAAAAATTCGATGAAGAGGTTGTAGTTCATCATCAAAAGTCAAAAGCCGGATCAGAACAAAAGTTTAAAGGCGGTCTTGCTGGTACGGGTGAAATGGAGACAAAATATCACACAGCTACGCACTTGTTGCTGGCTGCCATTAGAAAGGTGCTTGGAGGAGAAATAACACAAAAAGGAAGCAATATTACCGCAGATAGAATGCGTTTTGACTTCAATTGGGCGGAAAAGCTTACAACAGAGCAATTAAAAGCCGTTGAAGATTTGGTAAATCAAAAAATTGCAGAAAATATCCCCGTGATGATGATGGAACTTCCAAAGGAAGATGCTAAAAAAGTTGTTACCACCCTATCTTTTGATCTTTCAAAATACGGAGACATTGTTAAGGTGTACAAGATAGGTGACTTTAGCGCTGAATTTTGTGGAGGGCCACATGTAAAGAACACGTCAGAATTAGGACATTTTAAAATCGCAAAAGAAGAATCTTCAAGTGCTGGAGTCAGAAGGATAAAAGCAGTTTTGGAGTAGCAAAACGAGTTAAAAGTTTATAATGTCCATAAAGTTTGTAAAGTAAAATACCAAGCCAATTTCTCTTAATGAAACTGACTTTGAGTTTCTTTCAACTTTATAACTTTGGACTTTTGACTAAATATTGGTACAATATTTGCATATGAGTTTTTTCTTTTCCAAAAACAAACCTTCTTTATCTTTTGTATTCGATATAAGAGACACGTCTGTTTCTTTGGCCGTTGCAAGATTTGAGATCGGTAAAAAGCCAGAAATAATCTTGTGTCAAAATTTTGGATTAAAATTTAGAAACACATTAAGCCACAATGATTATCTTTCATCCATGATAAAGATTATCGATAAGGCAGTTGTTTCTGTTAGAAAAGGTTTGGTAAAAATAGGCAATAAAGAAGAAATAGGCGCACATTACTTTTTTATCAGTTCACCATGGAGCGCATCACAAAGTAAAACAATTAAAATTATTAAAGACAGACCTTTTGATATAAACAATTCTGTTTTGAAACAAATACTTGTTGGTGAAGAGTCTAGTATTGTGAAATCACTCGAAGAACAAACTTCTGAGGCGAAATGGAAAGTTTATGAGGAGAAAATAATTCAGTCAAAATTGAATGGTTATAAGGTTGATGATATTTTTGGAAAGAGAACTTCGAATCTTGCTATAGAACTTTTTGTTTCATTTATACCAAGCGAGCTTAAAGACAAAATATCATTTTATGTAGATCAAAAATTTGGTAAAGATATAAAAACACAGAACAATTCTTGTGTTTTATCCGCGTATTCTTTTTTTAGAGATTTATACTCAAACAAGAATGATTTTATATATGTAGACTTAGGAAAGTTAGTAACTGACATTTTTGTAGTAAAAGACGATGTTATATTTGGCATCGCATCTTTTCCATTTGGTGAGGAATCAATTATTCAATCATCATTAGACAAAACCAATCTTTCTAGAAATATCTTTTTATCACATATAAATATTGGGTTTGATAAGAAATTTGATCTCGACTCACACAACAACGGAGAGGACTTACTAAAAACTGGACTAGATCTTTGGGAGGCAAACCTAAAAGATTCTCTGTCAAAAATATGTTCTGAGATGAATGTACCGAACAATATGTTTATGATTACAAACAGTGTCATATCTAACATACTGTTTAGGGAGCTTTCGAATGTTGATAAAGGTAAGCAGTTTGAATTGTTTTCTTCAAAAATTGATGTTTCAGCAATATCAGAAGGAGTCATCAATAATTATACAATGAATGGAAAAACGTTTGTAAACGAACCTTATGTAAAAATGGATATAGTTTTTATTGATAAAATTATTTCTGGTAAACAATAATATATAGTATAATTATAAAAACAAACAAAATGCCTAAAAAAATAATCCAAGATATATACGTAGTAAAGAAAAGCATCAGATTGATCAAGAGAAGTGATGTAAGAGATGGTTTTTTTGCTAGTAAAAAATCTACACAGAACACCAAAGATCCAGTGGCTGATAAATTGGCTGAAAAGCTAATAGAAGAGGAAAATATTGATTACACTGACGAAGTAGAAGGTGAAGATGATGGCCACGTCAAAAATGATTCTGTAATGTTTCTTTGGATTATTTGTATTGCCTCAGTTGCCACGTTGCTTTTCTTGGTGTCTTTAAAGTTTGCAACTGCCACTCTCACAGTTACACCAAGAAACCAAAATGTAGTTTTAAATGACACTTACAGTATTTTTTCAGATAAAAACGCGCCAGGTTTGCATTATCAAATAATGACAATAAAAAAAGATCTTTCTCAAACCCTTAAAACAGATGGTGAAGAATATATTGAAAGAAAAGCCACTGGAAAAGCAGTTCTATATAACAACTTTAGTACTTCAAATCAAAGACTTATTATCAACACAAGACTTGAGACAAAAGAAGGTTTAATATACAAAACAAGACAGTCTGTCGTTGTCCCTGGTATAAAAACAGTGAATGGCGTTAAGACCCCAGGCTCAGTTGAGGTTGAGATTATTGCAGATGATGTGGGCGACAAATACAATATGAAATTGTCAGACCTTAAAGGAGACTTCACAATCTTCGGTTTTAAAGGAACACCAAAATATTCACTATTTTACGCTAGACTAAGTTCCGATTTAGCTTCCGGTTTTGTCGGTAATGTAAAGAAAGTGTCAGATGAAAAGCTCGCAGCAGGTAGAGAAGAACTCAAAACCAGTTTGAAAGATGATCTTATTAAAGAAGTTTTTTCAAAGAAGCCTGAACAATTTATTTTATTTAAAGACAACTACTATACACAGTGTAATGATTTGGCCGACGATACTACTGGTAGTGAATATAAAATTTCTGAAGAGTGTTCTATAAACGCGTTTTTGTTCAACGAAGAGGAGCTAGCGACATACGTAGCGAAAAATAAAATAAAAGCATTCGACAATGCAAAAGTCGATATAATATGGAATGACAACAATACAGTATCTTTACTCGGAAGCACAGAAAAGCCTTGGAATGAAACATCTCTTAAAGCCAGATTTGCAGGTCCAGCACAAATAGTATGGTTTTTCGATAAAGACGAAATAATCAACTCTGTTATAGGTCAAGACAAATCAATAATTAATTCTGTAATAGAAAACAATAGCAGCTCATTGACCGAAATACAGGCCACAATAAGACCAATGTGGAAGAAAACTTTTCCTGAAAGCACAAAGAGTATTAAAATTGTTGATACAATAAGAGATGCTGATAAATAATATAAGTATAGGAAATGCTTAAAAATATTAAAAAACAGAATAAAAACGGAGGTCTTGCCTTGAGGAGGAGCGAAGCGACGGGAAAAGGCGAGTCCTCGGTTTTTATAAAAATTCATAATGCAGGATTTACTTTAGTTGAAGCCCTTGTTGCTATTTCAATCCTTATGATTGCTATCGCAAGTCCCATGACCCTGGCGCAGAAAGGTTTATCTACTGCCAACCTATCTAAGGATCAAATGATTGCTTCTTTCTTAGCACAGGATGCTATTGAGGCTGTTAAAAATATTCGAGATCAAATAAGTATTAGCCAAACGACAGGCGATTGGCTGGACAGAGGAGCCGTTCCGTTATCATTGTCTTCTTGTATTTGTACTAGTGCAGATACAGATTGTAATTTTGATTTACCGGGTTTCAAATATTGTTACATAGATACAACCGCACCTACATGGGACGCAAATTCGATAACTCTCGGAGCCCATCCTGCGAATAGATTAAAAATTTCCTACACAACGCCGCTTCCTGGAGATATAAAACAATTTTTAAAGTATGATTATACTGGAACTAACGGATCAAATGGTGACGAAATATCTAAATTTACAAGATACATAAACATTAGAAAAACATCGTATTCTTTACAAGACCCAACTTATAAAAGAGACGAAGCGGTTGTAAGTGTAAGAATTATCTGGAACTCCCAAGCAGGAGCACAAAAAATGGATCTTCAAAATTATATATATAATTATTCAGAAAACCTTATATCTTTTTAGGCTTTCTATATAGGATTTTGTTATAAAGGTTATTATTCTTGACTATTGTTGTTTTTTTGTTATGATACTATTCGTTGTAATTAAAAATGCAAACACCACAAAAAATTAAGCAAACAGCGACAGGAACAGTATTAGAAGCTTTTCCCAATACATTATTTCAAGTCAAATTGGATAATGAAAAAGGAGAACTACTCTGTTATTTAGCTGGTAAAATGAGACTCCACAGAATAAAGATTTTAATCGGTGATAAGGTGGAAGTTATTTTAGATGAATATGGTGGAAAAGGAAGAATAATAAGAAGAATATAATATATATGAAAGTAAAAGCATCAGTAAAAACAATTTGCGCAAAATGTAAGACCGTTAGAAGAAAGGGTCGTGTGTATGTTACCTGTACGTCAAACCCTAGACACAAACAGAGACAAGGCTAGAATACAGTTGATTTTTAATAACAGAAGTGCTATTGTGGTATTTCTTATAATAAATTTATGCGTATAGTAGGTATAACAATTCCAGACAACAAAAGATTAAAAATAGGTTTAACAGTACTTTACGGAGTCGGACGCTCTTTGGCTGTCCAAATGCTTAAGCAAGCTAAAGTGGATGGAGACAAGAAACCCACAGAAGTTACTGCAGAAGAAGAGGCAAGAATCAGACAAATCGTAGAAAGCAAGAAAATAGAAGGAGATTTGAAAAGAGAAGTCGGTGGAAACATAAAAAGACTTAAAGATATCAAAAGCTACAGAGGTTCAAGACATGCAAGAAAGCTTCCAGCAAGAGGACAAAGAACAAAGACAAATTCTAGAACTCTAAGAGGAAACAGCAGAAAGACCATGGGAACCGGAAGAAAAGCCGCTGACAAAAAATAATTTAATATAATACATAACGAACAATGGGTAAGAAACGAATAGCAACAACAGAAGACAAATCAGGTGCAAAAGCAGCGCCAGTAAAAGCCAGCTCAAAAAAGAGAGTTGACTCTGGTATTTTGTATGTCCAATCAACATACAACAATACAATAGTACTTCTAACAGACAAAAAAGGTAATGCTCTTATGCAATCTTCAGCCGGAGCTCTAGGTTTTAGAGGTGCTAAAAAAGGTACTCCATTCGCAGCAGCTAAAGTTGGAGAAACTCTAGCAGAAAAAGCAGCAAACATTGGAGTAAAAGAAGTATCAGTCATTGTAAAAGGAGTTGGTTCAGGAAGAGAGTCAGCTATTAGAGGTTTTATTTCAAAAGGAATAAATATCACAAATATCAAAGACGAAACACCAGTTCCACACAACGGACCAAAACCAAAGAAACCAAGAAGAGTATAGTATAAAAGTAAATAGTAAAAATAAAAAAGTAAAAATCAACAAAAATGATAATAGGACCAAGATACAAAATAGCAAGAAGATTGGGAGCAAGTGTTTTTGATAAAACACAAACCCAAAAATTTGCAATGAGATCAAGCTCAAAAGACGTAAAGAAAAAGAAAAGAGCTGGATCAGATTTTGGTTTGCAACTTATTGAAAAGCAAAGAGCAAGATTTACTTACGGAATGGGAGAAAAGCAATTTAAAAATTTAGTTGAAAAAGTACAGTCAAAAAGAGGCGGAGATATAAACGAAGCCCTTGTACAAGCACTTGAGACAAGATTGGACAACACTGTATACAGATTAGGTTTTGCACCAACGAGACAAGCTGCAAGACAAATGGTGAGTCACGGACATATAGATGTTAACGGAAAAAGACTTACGATCCCTTCATACCAAGTAATAATAGGAAATGTCGTTTCAATAAGAGAAGGTAGCAAGAAGAAACCACTATTTAAAGATATAGAAGCAAAGTTAACAGAACAAAGAATCCCTTCATGGCTTGCTCTAAACAAAGAGAAGAAAGAAGCTAAAGTTCAAGGTTTACCAAAAATACCAGCAAACGAATTAGCATTTGATGTATTTCAAATATTCCAATATTACAACAGATAAACCAATTATATAAATCATTAAAATTATTAATTTTAATCAGTCCACCAAGATTCTAAATCAAGGAGGGCAAAAACAAAAAATGTCTGAACAATATAAAATATTATTACCATCAAAACCAAGAATAATCTC
>JAVHRR010000015.1:16732-17895 GCA_036171775.1 Minisyncoccota bacterium | reverse complement strand
TTTGCGGAGAGTAGACAAACTGCTTTGTCTACGAGCTCGATTCGAACAGCGGAGCGAGCGTCAGCCCGAGGCTGATCAGTCCTTCGGCTGAAGCTGGTGCCTAACCCGAAGTGAGTGTCGACGAACTGAGAGGTGGAGGAGAAATTCGAGCCCCGCGCGCCTCGTTTTTTTAAACACCGTTTCCATAGGTGTTTAAAAGTATGGTATAAAAATTTGTTTTTCGCTCAAAAAATGTTATATTAAATGCGTTTTATGATAAAAAATTATGTCGGCGTAGCTCAGACGGTTAGAGCGTAGCACTCATAAAGCTAAGGTCGGTGGTTCGATTCCACCCGTCGACACAAAATGTTTGAACTATTTTATACATGTGGTTAGTATATTGTCCTGTCACGTGATATTATAGACTAGTGCCAATATATAAAAAAGTAAATAAGGATTTTTTCAAAAAATGGACACACCAAATGGCATATGTTTTGGGATTTTTTGCTGCGGATGGATATCTTACTCTCAATAAACGCGGTGCCAATTTCTGGTGTATTGAAATTACCGACAAAGATTTATTGTACAAAATTAAAGATATCATTAAGTCCGAACACAAAATTAGTGAAAGAATAGGAAAGGGGAATAACAAAAATCAATATCGCCTTCAGATAGGGAGCGTAGAAATGTGTGATGACCTAAGGAGACTTGGCTTCAACGAAAACAAAACAAAAAGTATGGTTGTTCCTAAAGTCCCAAATAAATTTTTTTCAGATTTTGTTCTGGGATATTTTGATGGAGATGGACATGTATGGGTTGGATTGACCCATAAACATAATTCTCACCCCTCATATTCTATTACATGCGTATTCACTTCTTGTTCGTTCGGGTTTTTAAAAGCTCTACATGACAGATTAGAAAAATATACTGGTATGATAGGTGTTATAAGAAAGGGAAAGGGTAACTATTATAGACTGACATATAGTGTAAATAGCTCTTTGAAATTATTCAAATATATGTATAATGTACATAACCTTCAAGAAAAAGGTCTGTTTCTCAAAAGGAAGAAAATTGTTTTTGAGAAATTTTTAAAAATGAGATCGTAGTTTGGCCAGAACCTCGATTTTATAGAGAATTGTTAGGTTTATTATTGCGGTTGTAGCTGTTTTGGCTAGAAGCCAGAG
>JAVHRR010000015.1:5848-16632 GCA_036171775.1 Minisyncoccota bacterium | reverse complement strand
CTCTGATCGTAGAGAAATGTTTTGTGAAAATAGAGTTTATGTTGCGGTTGTAGCTGTTTTGGCTAGAAGCCAGAGCTCTGATCGTAGAGAAATGTTTTGTGAAAATAGAGTTTATGTTGCGGTTGTAGCTCAGCTGGTTAGAGCGCTCCCCTGTAGATGTACGTGCAGCTTGCTGCTAAAAGGCAGTTTGAAACTCTCTGGGATATCGGTGAAGGCTAAGTCTTTTAATTAAGATATGCGAATACCGAGGGAACCTCTTATGAATTAATAAGGGGGCACCGTAGAGACTAGATACCGGAGTACCTAAGTTCGCCAAAAGTGAATATTGGTAAAGATATAGTCCACGCCACTATGAAAATAGTGGAATTAGTGCACGGGAGAGGTCACCGGTTCGAATCCGGCCAGCCGCGCAAATAAAATAAAACCACCAAAATTTTGGTGATTTTATTTTATTTGCGCGGCTGAGGAGTGAACTGCTTCACTCCGTGCCGGATTCGAAAGACTTTTCATTACCGAGTGAGCAAAGCGAAACGAGATTGAAAAGAACCCACCACGGTAGGTGGAGAAATTCCGGCCAGCCGCGCAAAATGTCTGGGAGATATTTTGTCCGGATTCGAAATTCCGGCCAACCACTTTACTTTTTATTTTTAAACACTAAATACACAAAAAACATCGAGCTAACAAGCGCTGCAAAAAAACACCAAACTGATACAAAGTTAACTCTGTAAAAGACCCATGAAATAATTGCAAAAATAGCAAATATAAAGCCAAACCAATTTAAGACTTTATTACTTGAAGCGAATAATGGTCCGAAGACAGCAGTGATATAGGTTATAACCACAAAATTTTGAAGGGAATGATTAATAAATGAATAATTAACACATAGATTTATTTTTTGTATAAATAGGGATTGTGTTAAAGGCACACTAATGGAATAAAGTGCAACTGTAGCTCCTAGAATAATAAACAACTTTAAAAGCCCGCGTTCTTTTTTGTCTAAAATGTAAATAACAGAAGGTATATATACTGGCCAAACAATAAATGAAAAAAATAAAAAAGCATAACCTAATACAATTGACGAGGTTCCCGTATTTAAATATAGCCACTGCACGCCCTCAAACAATTGTTGAATTCCGAAAAGAATAGGAATAACCGCAATAAGTTTCTCTTCCTTTTTTGCAACTGCAAAAGATGCTCCCCCTAGAGCAATAAGACCACCACTGGCTATAAAACTAGCTTGTGCCGAAAAACACATAGAGCAAAGTATATCAGAATATCAATCTATCGCACAATTTAAATCAATGGTATATAATTGCCACATGCAAGAATTTTTGATTGGTTTATCCACAAATCACGCTGTTTGGGTCTATGTATTCATTGTAGTTTTTTCATTTATAGAAGGCCCGGTACTGGCAATGGTTTTTGGAGTAATTATTAAATTGGGATACTTTGATTTTCCGACAGTGTACATCGCACTTATGACTGGGGATTTACTAGGAGATATATTTTGGTACTATGTTGGTTTTTTTTATGGACAACGTTTTATAAATAAATTTGGTAAATATTTTAGTATTACTGAACAAAACGTAGAAAAGGCAAAAGAAGTTTTTCATAAACATAAACATAAAATACTTTTTGTATCAAAGATTACAAACGGTTTTGGTATTGGCTTGGCGATTCTTCTAACGGCGGGTATGGCGAAACTTCCTTTTAAGAAGTATCTTGCAGTAAATGCAGTAGGGCAAATCATTTGGACCGGGTTACTTATTAGTATAGGTTATTTCTTTGGTAATTTGTATATTCAAATTAACGATCTTGCCGGTAGATTTTTTATTACAATAGTTTTGATCATACTTATTGTGGCCTTTTACAGATACGTAAAATATTTACAAATTAAAGCTCAATCATTATTATAATGAAAATATCTTGCATCATACCTGCATATAATGAAGGAAAAAGAATTCGAAAAGTATTGGAAGTTGTTATTGGGCACCCACTTATATTTGAGATCATTGTTGTTGACGATGCCTCTCTGGATGATACTGGTAAAATTGTAAGCGAATATAAAAATGTTCGTCTAATTACTCACAAGGTCAATTTGGGCAAAACTAAAGCCCTTCGCACTGGAATTCTAGAATCGTCAGGAGACTTTTTATTTTTTTTAGATTCGGACCTTATTGGCCTTACAGCGGAAGATATAACCAAACTTATTGATCCAGTAGAAAGTAATAGCGCAGAGGTAAGTATAAGTTTGCGTAGGAATGCTCCAGGACTATGGCACATGATCGGAATAGATTATATTTCAGGCGAGAGGGTTTTGCCGAAAGGTATTCTTCTTCCATATCTCGACAGGATGTTAACTTTACCCAAATTTGGTATTGAAGTTTTTATGAACAGCCTTATTATCAAAAGCAATCTGAGAATCGCGATTGTTCCATGGGAAAATGTTGATAGTCCTTACCCAAATGTAAAAATGGGTTTTTGGAAAGGAACAAAATATTTTTTATTAATGCTCCTAGATATATTTAGGACGATTTCTTTTTTTGGACCCGTGTATCAAATTATAAAGATGAAAAAATTAATAGTTAAGTTATAATATTTCTATGAAGAATCCCAAGATAAGTCTTGTCATATGTGCATACAATGAAGAGAAGTTTATAGGCGAATGTCTTGACTATGCGATAAAAAATTCCAAAGGAAAGCTACATGAAATTATTGTTGTAGATAACGTCAGCACTGACAATACAAAAGCAGAGGCTTTGAAAAGAGCGGGTGTTAAAGTCGTTCGCGAGGAAAAAAAGGGTTTGGTCAGAGCACGACAATGTGGATACAATGAAGCAAAAGGGGACATTCTCGCTTATTTGGACGCCGATACAAGAATGCCTGAGGGTTGGATCGATAGGCTCATTGATGAATTTGAAAAAAATGATAATCACGTTTGTGTTAGCGGACCTTATGTTTATCATGACATACCAAAGCATCATCAAATTTTAGTTAAAATTTATTGGCATATTATAGCAATGCCAATGTACTGGATGGTGGGATATATGGCTGTTGGTGGTAATTTTGCCATCAAAAAAGAAACTCTCAAAAAAATGAATGGTTTTGATACAAAAATCGAGTTTTATGGTGAAGATACGGATATTGCTAGACGCGCAAGTAAATTTGGCAAAGTGAAGTTTATCCCAAGTCATTATATGTATTCTTCGGGTCGAAGATTAACAAATCAAGGCATATTTACAATGTTCAAAGAGTATGGACTAAACTTTCTATCTGAGGTATTATTTCATAAACCAGTTACAGGTGAGTATAAGGATTTTAGATAAATCCCGTAGTAGAATTTCAAATCATTGCTTTGTTTTTTTATAACACAGGATATAATAGTATGGTCGCTCATAACATAGTATATTTAATCGAAGTTTTAGTTTGTTTCGTACTAAAAAACAATTTGAAATTTCACTACCGGATAAAATGAAAGCCATTTTTAACACACATTTTTCACATTTTTCAGACAGAGAATTTATTAAGTCTTTTGTTTATTCTTTTGCATTGCTAATTGCTTCACTCTTTGTTAATTTTTACGCAAGTACGTATGCCACAAAAGTTGCAAGTGCTCCTGTTACTGATATTATTTTATCCAATATACGCGTTTATGATGTAGATATGATATTTATTTATGGACCATGGGTCCTCTGGATTTTTCTTTTTTTGGTAGTCATCCCTAAGTCATACCGAATTCCTTTTATAGTAAAAAACATTGCGTTGTTTGTTATAATTCGTTCGATTTTTATAACTCTTACTCACATTGGTCCATTTCCAACGGCGATCTCTGTACTTTCTACAAAAATGATTTCAAACTTTACAGCAGGAGGTGATCTTTTCTTTTCCGCACACACAGGACTACCTTTTCTGATGACTCTGGTTTTTTGGAAAGATAAAGTTTTACGTTATATATTATTGGCATCATCTTTATTTTTTGGTGCCGTTGTTTTGATGGGTCACTTACACTATACAATCGATGTGGTTGCAGCTTTCTTTATTACTTATTCTATTTATTCTATTGCCGAGCAACTTTTCAGAAAAGATAAAATATATTTTGATAACGGACCTTCAAAAAGTGAAATTTCCCAAGCGCTTTAAAAAACTATTAATAAATAAATCAAAAAACCAGCCCTAAAGTACCAGGGCTGGTTTTTTGATTGATAGTATACCAATATTTGGTATACTTATAACAATGAAAGAATCTAGTCTACCAAACAAGAATAAATTATCTAAAGAACTATTATTTAATTTATATGCTAATAAAAAACAATCTGCTGCTCAAATTTCAAAGCAGTTTAATTGTTCAATGAACAAAGTAAATTATTGGATTAAGAAACATGATATTAAAAAAAGATCAATTTCGGACGCAATTTATCAATTCAGAAATCCTTCGGGCGATCCATTTAAAATGGTGAGTCCATCAACACTACAACAGGGCATTCTTTTTGGACTTGGGCTTGGTATCTACTGGGGAGAAGGTTTAAAAAGAGGTAGGGGTGGAGTGAGAATTACCAATACAGACCCCAAAATGATAATCAGGTTTATAGACTTTATGGAACAGTTTTGTGGTATAGATAGAAATAAACTTAGGTTTAGTATACAAATATTTAAAGATCTTATTCCAAATGAAGAACTTAATTACTGGAGTAACATATTAGGAGTACACAAAAAACAGTTTTACAAAACAATCATTTCAAAAGTAAGAGGAGACGGAACATATAAATATAAGTCTGAACATGGAGTAGTAATATTGTATTTTAATAATACAAAACTTAAAAAAATAATTTTGGAAATGATTGAAAAATCTTGATAAATAAGTTATCTTTATGTGATGCCATTATAGTTGTTTTGGCAGATATCATCGCGAAGCAAGTTTGATTTAGTACCAAGAAAGCCATTGTAGCTCAGTTGGTAGAGCACGTCATTGGTGGGTCGTAACCCCCTGCCCATATATTTGGTAACTTATATATGAATCCCGAATAACGGTTAATATCCTTTTTGTAAGGACAAGACCGTAGCGCCTAAAAGCGCTCGAACGACTGACAAGGGTTTCCATGGTAAATGGAAAAAGATACAGTCTAGTCCTCCCGTAAGGAGAGGTGTAAACGAATGACGAGGTCACCAGTTCGATCCTGGTCAATGGCTCAATACAATGTTTGAAACTAATATGGGTGGCACTTCGTGCCGCCCACATTATTTTTATTTAAGTAATTCTCTTACCTTTTTCACAATATCTCGATACTCCCATTCACTTTTTATCATAAAATCCTGAATTCCTACTTTTTTTGCTCTGACAATTGTTTTGGAATCGTGGGAATTACTCCACATAATAACTTTAGCATTTTTACCCCATTCATCATCTCGAAGATTTTCAAGAAAGTAAAAACCGTCTGTATCAGGCATGAGATTATCAACAATTATAATGTCCGGATGATTTTTAATTGCTGAGTCTAATCCCTCTTGACCATTCTCTGCTTTAAACACCAAAAAACCTTCATAAGTAAATTTATCAGAAAGACCATTCAAAATGGGTTTCTCGTCTTCAACTATTAATATTTTATTTTTTAATGTATCCATATTTTTATTATATTTTTACTCTAACCTTCTAGTACCTTCCTTCTTTTTCATACCTGTAAGCGGAATTGAAACATAAAACGTCGACCCTTGATTTTCTTTCGATTCAAACCATATTTTTCCTCCAGTTTGTTCTATCGTTGCCTTTATTATATATAATCCGAGGCCAGTACCTGTAGGATCTTTTACACGCACGTTATCAGCTCGAAATAGTTTGGTAAATATTTTTGATTTTACAGCCTCCGGAATCCCATAACCAGTATCTGTGACGGAGATAAGAATATTTGAACCATCTTTATTTATATTAAATGAGATATTTCCATTTAAAGGTGTGTATTTGACTGCGTTTGTAAGTAAATTTTGGAAAATCATTCTAGTAATTCTCAAATCAGCACTGATTAACGGAAGGTCTTTTTCAAAGTTTACTTTCCACTGTAACTTTTTTTCTTTAATTTTTAATTCAAGTTCTTTTATAACACTTTCCGCAACTTCTTGAAAATTTACAGGTTCAGGATCAATAACAAACACACCGAGATCAACCCTCGACACGTTTAGAAGGGCAGTAATAAGTCCAATCATACGATCATTTGCATTTTTTATTTCATTAAGGTATTCGCGCTGTTTATCATTTATAGGACCTGCGTCTTCATCTATGAGCATTCCGGTATATCCCTTAAGGGCCGTAAGCGGTGTCCTAAGTTGATGAGAAGCAATAGAAACGAACTCATCTTTTGCTAAGTCAAGCGATCGTAATTCTTTGTTTGCAGATTCAATTTCTTTTGCTGTAACTGCTAGCTTTTGTGCTGTGATTTCTAGTTTCTGTCTGACGTCTTCTTTTTCTTTGGCGGTTTCAGCAAGTTGTTTGGCAGTAGACTCAAGTTTACTTCTAGTTGCTTCCTTTTCTTCAGCAGTTACCGCAAGTTGTTTTGCAGCAACCTCCAGTTTACTTCTGGTCTCTTCTTTTTCCTCAGCTGTTTCAGCCAATTGTTTTGCTGTAGTTTCTAGTTTACTTCGAGTTTTTTCTTTTTCCTCAGCTGTTTCAGCTAGTTGTTTTGCTGTAATCTCTAATTTTGTTCTTATGTTCTCTTTTTCTTTAGCTGTTATTTCTAACCTGCTTCTAATATCCTCTTTTTCTTTTGCAGTTGCAGCAAGTTGTTTTGCTTTCAAACGAAGTGTTTCCGCAACCACAGCCAATTTACTTCTTACATTTTCTTTTTCTTTAGCCAACTTAGCAAGACGCTTCGCTGTGATTTCTAGCTTTTGTCTGACACTCTCTTTTTCTTTTGCAGTAATAGCAAGCCGCTTTGCCGTAAGCTCTAATTTACCTCTAATATTTTCTTTTTCCTCAGCAGTTTCTGCCAATTGTTTGGCCGTAGTTGCCAACTTACTTCTAGTGTTCTCTTTTTCTTTTGCTGTAACAGCAAGCTGTTTGGCCGTAGTTGCCAACTTACCTCTAGTCGCTTCCTTTTCTCTAGCGACTTTAGCAAGACGTCTAGCTGTAATTTCTAGCTTTTGTCTGACACCCTCTTTTTCTTTTGCGGTAATAGCAAGTCGCTTTGCCGTAAGCTCTAATTTACCTCTAATATTTTCTTTTTCCTTAGCTGTAATAGCTAGCTGTCTAGCAATAATTTCAAGCTTATTTTTAATATCCTCTTTTTCCTTAGCAGTAGTAGCAAGACGCTTGGCCGTAATCTCAAGTTTGTATCTTGCAAATTCCTTTTTCTTTGCCGAAACTTCGAGTTTTGAAATTTTACTAGCAGACCTTGAAATAAGTTTTCTTTTACTCATAAATATTATTATAATTTTGAATCCGAAACCTTAATATCATATTTTGTTAGCGTCGCTTTTATATGTTCAATAAACTTTTTAGAATCAGTTGCTTTCGGTATATATTCTGTTACGCCCAATTCTTTTACAGCACTTTCTGCCTCTATTGATAGATCTGAGTTTGTAAGTAAAACGATAGGTATTTGTGCTGTTCGTGGCTCAGTTTTTAACATGTGGGTGGCTTTAATACCATCTATGACAGGCATATCCACATCCATCAAAATAAGATCTGGCTGAAAACGTCGTGCCATTTCACGTCCAATATTTCCATCTTCAGCATATATGACTTCAAAATCAGCAGCTGCAAGTATGTGGCCGAAGAGTCGACGTATTACCTCATCATCATCTACAAGCAAAATATGGATTTTTTTCATAGTTATAATTAATTATGATTAAAATAAAAACCCCTGACTAATTAAAGTCACGGGCTTCTGGAGCCTCAAGATTTATATACGATGAATTGTATCACTAAATATTTATTAGAGAAAGTGTTAATTTAAAACACTATAATAACTGGCTACTTTTGGTAATTTTTGATAAAGTGAACTTTGTCAATCGCCGAATTAGTTCAGTGGTAGAACAGTGCTTTCGTAAAGCACAGACGTGAGTTCGATTCTCACCTTCGGCTCATGGAAGATGATATAAAACAAAAAATTGTAGAACTTGAAGCGACGGTAAACTCCGCTGATTTTTGGAATGATAAAATTAAAGCGCACGCAATACTAAAAGAGTTAAATTTTCTAAAATCAGAAATACTTGGTAAAGATAAATACAACAAAGGTCACGCAATCATGACCATTTTTTCTGGTGCTGGCGGAGATGATGCAGAAGATTTTTCAAGAATTCTTTTTGAAATGTATACAAAGTTTTTTACAAAAAATAATTGGGATTATAAAGTATTGGATGAAACAGGAAACGATCATGGTGGATATAGAAATATTACCATTGAAATTTTGGGACCAAATGCTTATGGACTATTGAAGCACGAGACTGGAGTACATCGTTTGGTACGCCTTTCACCTTTCAATTCTAAAAACTTAAGACAGACTTCTTTTTCTCTAGTAGAGGTTGTACCAAAGATTGAAAAAGATGCTGATATACAAATACTAGAAGGGGATTTGAAAATAGATATATCAAAAGCTGGCGGACCAGGTGGTCAAAATGTAAACAAAAGAGAAACAGCCGTGAGGATGACCTACATCCCGACTGGTATTTCTGTCAGAAGTGTTTCAGAGAGATCTCAAGCTCAAAACAAGGAAAAAGCAATTCAAATACTTAAGGGCAAACTATTTAAGCTTAGAGAAGAAGAAAATCTAACAAAAAGAGCAGGTTCTCATATTAGCAAAACAATTTCCATAGATTGGGGAAATCAGATTCGTTCGTATGTTTTTCATCCATACAAAATGATTAAAGATCACAGAACAGGGGTGGAAACGAGTAATATAGACAAAGTATTAAATGGGGAACTCGATGAATTTATTGAAGCAGAGAAATTGATTAAGTAATATTTAAGTAGATATTCAAAAATCTTGTATCTACATTCTAGGGGTGTTATAATTAGCGTGCTAAAGTTTTTTGATTGAGTTTTTCTGTCTTTGCGAACAAAGTGAAGCAATCCAGGTAACCCCAGTCAAATTAAAAGCCAATTTGACGGGGTGATTATTTTTATAGTCGCTTCGCTCATTAAAAATAATCATGATAGTTTTTGATAAAACAACAAAATTATATCCAGACGGAACTATGGCTTTAGATGAAGTTAGTTTGACGATTGAACCCAAGGAATTCGTTTCTATCGTAGGACATTCAGGAGCTGGAAAAACAACACTTATTAAAATGCTTTTGGCGGAGGAGAAGCCTACATCCGGTCGTGTTTTTTATGAGTCTTTGAATATAAGTAAATTTAAAAAGAACGAAATTCACCACTTTAGACGAAAAATAGGAACGGTTTTTCAAGATTTTAAACTTTTACCCAACAAGACTGTTTATGAAAACATATCTTTTGCCATGGAAATGTCAGGAAGAGGAGACGAAGAAATCCTTGCTGATGTTCCACACGTCCTCAATCTAGTAGATTTGACTAACAGAGCATACAATTTTCCACACGAGCTTTCTGGTGGAGAAAAACAAAGAGTTGCGATAGCTCGCGCGATTGTCAATCAGCCGGATATTATTATTGCCGATGAACCGACTGGAAATCTAGACCCTATCAATACAAATGAGATTATTTTGATTTTTAAAAAGATAAATGACCTTGGAACAACAATTATTCTTACCACACACAACAAAGGAGTCATTGACTCCCTAGGTAAAAGAGTTATTACCATGGAAAAGGGAAAGGTTGTTCGTGACGATAAGATGGGAAGATACGTTTTATAAAAATAACACCAAAATAAAATGTTTGGACTAACAACAAAAAGAATATTTAAGTCAGGGTTACAAAATTTTTCTAGAAATGGTTTTGTATCGCTGTCTTCTGTTTTGGTAATGACTATCACTCTTTTTATAATGACGTCTATTATTTTGCTAGGAGGATTTTTAAACTACAGTTTAGACCAAGTAAAAAATAAAGTTGATGTAAACGTATATTTTATTACAACTGCCAATGAAAATGATATTTTGTCAGTAAAAAAGTCATTAGAATTGCTGCCGGAGGTTTCTCAAGTCGAGTATATCTCAAGAGAACAGTCTTTGGTTAATTTTAAGGAAAAACACAAAGGGGATGACCTAACACTTCAGGCTATCAATGAGCTCGGAGACAATCCTCTCGGAGCAACATTAAACATAAAAGCAAAAGATCCATCTCAGTATGCTGGCATAGCAAAATATTTGGAAAATATGAGTAGCGGTGTATTGTCACAGAAAAGTTCTAAAATAATAGATAAAGTAAACTATGCCCAAAATAAAATTGTTATAGACAGGCTCAATTCTATTGTAAATTCAGTCAATATCATAGGCATTTGGTTTGCGATAATTTTTATATTTATATCAATAGTAGTTACATTTAATACCATTAAGCTAACTATATTTATGGCTCGTGATGAGATATCTGTCATGCGACTAGTAGGCGCTTCAAACATGTATGTGAAAGGACCATTTATCGTAAGCGGTTTATTGTGTGGAGTTATTTCTGCCATAATAATTCTAATCTCGTATGCTGTAGTTACATTTATTGTGAATTATTATTATGGATCATATTTTATGGGTTTTGATTTGTTTAAATATTACATTATGAACTTCCTTCAAATATTTTTTATTATTTTTGGATCCGGAATTGTTTTAGGCGCACTCGCAAGCTATCTTGCTGCGCATAAATATTTGAAAAATTAATTATAAGCAGGTAC